>CAZFMX010000070.1:0-16545 GCA_964520425.1 uncultured Desulfobacteraceae bacterium | reverse complement strand
TGACCAAATTCGCAATGGATACATGGTGTAAGCATATTGAAAAACGCCCCAACACCCGCGGAGGATTCTATCAACCCGGCGCCTACTCTGTCACTGTCAATGTGGCTTTTGGCCTCATGCAATGGGCGTCCTTTGAAGGACGTAAAGCTTTAGAACCTGTATCCGATTGCATGGGGGCCGTACACACGCATTGCGGTTCACATGATATATCAGGGCCCACGGCGATCTGCCGCTCAGTCACCAAATTAGATCATGCCAGGGCAACCAACGGCACACTTCTTAACTGGAAATTCTCACCCACGTCTCTCACCGGTGATACCGGCCGCGACAGCTTCATCGCACTCATTGATGAATATATACAGCGCAAGGGAATGCACAGCCAGTTCACTGTGGCAAACCAGGAGACTCTGGTAGAAGCGCAGAAAAACCCGGATGAATATAGAGACCTCTTGGTCAGAGTAGCCGGCTACAGCGCCTATTTTGTGGAGCTTTCAAAAGAGCTTCAGGATGATATAATAGGCAGAACAGTGCTGTCTTTTGACTGATAGGCTGGTTAATCCGGTCTTTGAGTACGAATTATTAAGAGATATTCCCGCACACGAATAGAATAGTGATGAGATCTTTTCGTGGTGACTGTCGGGAGGCCTGGAATCGAAGAAAAGATTTCATCACCATTCGCTCGTTGTTCAATGAGGTGTAACCTCATATTATTGCATACTCATTAACCGGATAAACCGATTGGCCCTAGACAAAGAATGAAACTTACAGAAGAAGGTGAACCTTACGGGCTTATCACCAATATTCAAAAATATACAATTCATGATGGTCCTGGAATAAGAACAGAGATTTTTTTCAAGGGCTGTCCCCTGCGCTGTATCTGGTGTAGCAATCCGGAAGGCCTGTCTCCTGAACAGCAAATAGGCATTTATCCCTCCAAATGCATAGGCTTAAGCAAATGCTCTCTGTGTATAAACTCATGCCCCAAGGCAGCTGATACTCCAATAAAAACCGGAGATGACCATCTATTGAGCTTAAAGGAAATCCCTGAGTGCAAAGACTGCTTTAAATGCGCTGAAGAATGTCCTTCAAGAGCTATTATGGTATGGGGCAAAAAGATCACTGTACCGCAACTCATGAAAGCCATTCTTGAAGATAGAAGCTTCTATCTGAAAACAGGAGGCGGCGTCACGCTCTCAGGCGGTGAGGTCATGCTCCAATGGGAGTTTGCTGGGTTGCTTCTAAAAGCATGCAGGGATGCTTCAATCCATACCTGTGTTGAATCCTCGCTCTATTGTTCGACTGAACATATGGAGAAAGTGTATGAAGCGACTGATCTTGTCATCACGGATATAAAACATATGGATACTGAAGAACACCAGAAATATACAGGGGTAGGCAATGAACTCATTCTCAAGAACATCAAGAGGACTGCTGAACTGAAAAAAATGCTTGTGATTAGAATACCGGTTGTCCCGGATCACAACAACAGCGAGGAAAACATCAGGGCTACCGGCAAATTCATAAGGGATGAACTGGGTAAAAATATCTTGCAACTTCAGCTCATACCCTATAGAAAGATGGGAACAGAAAAGTATGCCACCCTGAATGTCCCCTACCCTATGGGAGATTTCACTCCTCCCGAAAGATCAGTTTGGGAAAAGAATCTGTTGGAACTCACCGAGATTATGAAAGAATATGATATCCCCGCAGTGGCCGGTTCCAGTCAGAAGATGTGTTAAAAGGAGAAATCTGAATGTCCCAAGAGCACCCCACACAGTACAATTATGATCGTAGACATATCGTCCTCGGCCTGGTAGCCCTTTTCCTTATCTATGGGACAATGGCTTATTTCATTCAAGCCCTCAATATCGCGCGTCCCAAAATAGCGGCCGACCTGGACGGCATGTCCATATATGCCTGGTCTGTCTCCATAGCGGGGCTTGTCGGCGCCTTTGTAACCCTCATCTTCGGTAAGCTCTCCGACATGTACGGGCGCCGAATCATGTTGCTGATTTCCATTACTTTTGCTCTGGCTGGATCCATCCTCAGTATACTCAGCACCACATTTGTCTTCTTTATCATTGCCACTGCCATCGGGTCTGTGGGAATCGGGTCAATGATGCCTCTCGTTTTCTCGGTTGTGGGTGACATGTTTCCACCTGTCGAACGCAGCAAATGGGTTGGGATGTTGCAAATACCTATGGGGATCGCCGCTCTCTTCGGGCCCGCGCTCGGTGGATGGTTTGTGGATACCATGGGCTGGCGCTACTTCTTCTGGTCGCTCGTGCCGCTTCTCATCCTGTCTCTAATGCTGGTGCCGTTCGGCATCCCTCCACTCGCCCATCGCAGCACCAAACCCAGAATCGATGTTTGGGGATGCCTGTTGGTCATCGTGGCTTCATCGACGACCATTATCGGGATTTCTCTTGGAGGAGTTAGCTATCCATGGACATCAGCCCAGATAATCAGCCTGCTTGGAATTGCTCTGATCTCATGGATACTCTTCTTCCGTGTGGAGTATGGTGTGGAAGAGCCTATTCTGGACCCACTGGTGCTCCGCAATCGCTGCTTTAACACGGTCGTAGTCGCCTCTTTCTTTTCTTTCTTTGGACAGATGGGAATGATGATGTATTTCCCTATGTTCCTACAAGGTATTCAAGGTATGAGCGGGACAAAAAGCGGCTGGATATTCACACCTTACGGTGTGTTGATGGCCTTTGTCGGAGTGCCCGTCGGATTTATACTCGCCCGGAAGAGACGCTACAAACGGCTGTATATTACAAGCTTCGGCATCCTCACAGTCACTATGTTCGGTGTCCTTCTGTTATCTGAAGATACGCCTATTTTATTCAGCGTGATCATCTCAACACTGGCCGGTCTGGGACTGGGTGCTATTCCCACGGTCAATACGATGGTCATCCAGAATGCCGTTCCTAAAAGGCTGCTGGGTGCGGCCATGGGCGCCTCCTTTTTCTGCATGATGATGGCTTTGGCGATTGCTCCCGCCATTCTCGGGGCGGCAGATAGAGTCGCTTATGAAAAGACCCTTACCGTTTCACTGCCTCATGGATTGGATCAGGTGTCTGACGAAGCCACAATGGCATCCCTGATCGATTCCCAGGTACTCTTATCGGAACCGGATATGACGGCCCTTGAGAGCGCCTTCAAGCATATGGGAAACGATGGAGAAGCGCTTTTTCATCAAACCGTCGATGCAATTCGAACTTCAATGCTGGCGGGATTAAGGAGCGTATTCTGGATCGGTGCCATACTCATGCTGATTTCCTTTTTGATCATCATCACCGTACCGGAGATTCCCATCGGAAGTACGGAGGAAAATCCAAACTCCTGAGTTTCAAGTCCCAGACAGACTGCGGATAATTGACATGAACAGGCAGAGCGTGTCTATGGTAGGGAATAGGATGTAAATGAAAGGAATCAGAGCACAAGATCATACATTCACGGATGACTCCCGGAAATAAGCCACCAGGGGAAAAGATATCATGACGATGATCGCCGCTAACCAGGAAATGCCGGGAGGAAGGCCTAATGCCGCGGGCAGGTATCCCGAAACCAATGCAAGGCCACCAATTACCAAGGCGTAAGGGAGTTGCGTTCTGACGTGATGGATATGATCACAGTTGGTGGCCACAGAACTCATGATCGTTGTGTCCGAAATTGGTGAACTGTGATCACCGAACACTGCCCCATCCAATATGGCCGCGAGGGTGATGATGGTTGTGATTCCCAGCTGTCCTCCGTCTAGTTCATGGGCAAAAGGGACTAGGATAGGAATCAGAATACTCATGGTTCCCCAACTGGTGCCGGTTGAGAAGGCCACCAGGGCGGCAAAGGCAAAGACGGTTGCCGGAAAGATGGAGGGAGAGGCCAAGTGCCCCAGAGTTTCTATCAGGTATCTCCCACTATTCAAATCCTGGCAGATATTCTTCAAACCCCAAGCCAGAGTCAAAATGACGATGGGGAGAGCGCTCCCTTTAACCCCATCCCATGTGGACAAAAGGCACTGCCTGAGATTCATGCCGACTAAGACTCGGGCACAAAGAATGGATGAAACAAGGGTTAATATGGAGGCCAAAAACAGAACGGTCATGGCTCTTTCCATTCCCCAAATCACGCAGCCTGAGATAAGTAAGATAAAGAGGCAGGCAATGGGAATAATGGCGGTCCATGGGCTCAATCTGATATTGCCTCTTGTCTCAAGAGCGCTGAAAGACTTAGTCGTAGGGAGCTTGGCATCCGGAGCGCTGACCAGTCCCTCTCGCTGAGCCCTGATTTGTGCCTTTTTCATGGGGCCGAAATCCCTTCCCGAGAAAATATTGACAAACACAAAGGCCAGCATAAAAATGCAATAAAACCGGTAAGGCAAGGCGGTGATGAACATGGCATATCCATTACTCCCCAACGCAAGTGATTGGTTCATCTCCTCAAAGAGACCGATTTCAAAGGCGATCCAGGTGCTGACAACAGCGATACCGGCGATAGGTGCACTGGTGGCATCCACCAGAAAGGCGATTTTCTCACGACTGATCCTATAACGGTCGGTCAACGGGCGTGCCATAGACCCGACAATCATGGTATTGGCATATCCATCAATAAAAACCGCAAAACCCAGGAGTGCCGTGACCAACTGGGCCGAACGAGCGTCCTTGATTCTTCTATCCAGATGATTGATGATGGCCTGGAATCCCCCACTTCCAATAAGGACACTGACGAATGCCATAAAGAAGATGACCATGAAAAGGATTTCCAGGTTGCTCCATTCCAGATAGATTCCTCCCAACATTTTACCTGCCTTCAGCAACCCCCGAAGAGGATCGATAAGAAAACCCCCAATGACAACGGCCATCCCCAGACAGAGGGCAACGTTTCGAAGGACAAACACCGAAACAATGGCAAAAAGAGCGGGGATAATGCTGTACCAGTATGCAGACGGGGTTTTGTAACTGAAGACATAAGACAGGCTGCAGATAGATACAAATATGATCAGCGCAGCTATGATAGACATCAGACGATTTCGAGACACATTCATGGAAAAACCTCGTGTCGCGCTCAAGCACACAGGTTATGACAGAATATATTCCCATACACGAAGAGAATGGTGATGAGGTCTTTTCGAGGTGACTGTCGGGAGGCCTACGTCATTTCAAACAGTTACGGAATGGGGGACCCCCTGGCTTCCCGTTTCGAAGAAGCGGGAAGAACAGCGGAGGGGGGAGGCATCACCCATCCGTAACTGTTTGAAATGACCAGGTCGGGAGACCCGGAGCCAAAAAAAGATTTCATCACCATTCGCCCGCTGTTTATCTGAGGTGCAATCTCATGTCATTACCTACTCATTAACCGAATGAACTTAAAAAATGAGCAACGTCAGATTTAAAGGGGGGTCACAAAATCTGCTCTGGAAAATGAAAGTTATTCCTGGGACACAGCCCTAGATATCAGATATGCAGATTTATACGGATCTGTGGTAAAATGTTCTTACTCTTGGTTGAGTATGTGATCGGGTACAATCCCTTCCAGATGAGGAAATCGATCTTTCATGTGAGGCAAATGCATGGCGGCCATAAACTCCTTCTGGAAATCATCTTCGATGGTCAGTTCGATATACTCCACATTTCTAGAGATCCAGTTGGCCTCTTCTCTCTTGTCCCGGTTCAACAAGGCGATCCTCGCGCCATCGCCTGCCGCATTTCCCACGGAAGATACCTTTTCGATCTCACAGTCCGGGAATAGTCCCATGATCAAGGCCTTTTCACTATCCACGTGGGTCCCAAAGGCCCCCGCAATCTTGATCCTATCCACATCTTCAAGACCCAATCGTCTCATCATCAGTTTACAGCCGGCATAAAGGGCTGCCTTTGCCAGTTGAATCTGTCGAATATCCTTCTGGGTAACCACTACGTCTTTTCCGATGCTGGTCTCCTCTTTCCAGGCAATCACGAATTCCGGTTGATTGTTCTCCCTGTTCAAACGATAACGATTGGATTTTTCTTCTTTGTTGAATTGACCGCTCTTCAGGACCACTCCGGCCTTGAATAACTCAGCCAGCAGGTCTAGTATCCCTGATCCACAGATCCCTTTTGTCTTCATCTCTTCGGGCTTAGAAAAACGTTTCCAGGCATCCCTGCCAATCACCTTATAATCCACTTCATGGGACTCAGGATCAATCGTGATCCGCTCAATAGCGCCGGGTGCCGCCCGCATTCCATAACTCAATTGAGCCCCTTCCAGCGCCGGCCCCGTGGCACAAGAGGAGGATATGAGTCTTTCTTTATTCCCGAGGACCAGTTCACCATTGGTTCCGATATCGATAATGAGTTGGATCTCTTCACCCTTATGGGGTTCTTCTGTAATAAGAACGCCTACGTTGTCCGCCCCCACAAACCCGGCCTCATTTGGTAAAACGTGGATATACGCTCCTCTGTTAATATGGATTCCCAGGTCACGCGCCTTCACATCAATACTGTGATGGATCACGGGTGGGAACGGAGCCATTCCAACATGTTTGGGATTGAGCTGAAGCAGGATGTGATGCATGGCAGTGTTACAGACAATAGTCACATCCTCAATATCCTCTATCTCCAATCTGGCGTATTCCTTCCCCTCTTCCGGGACCTTAAACTGCTCTTCCTCCGTTTGGCCTTCTTGTCTCTTTATTTTCACTTTCGGAGGATGCGTGGAATCCACTGCGCCTTGAAGAATATTATTCAAACCCTCAATAATGTCAGAGCTCATCTTCAGAAGGCCCGACGAATTCGTACTGGCGTATGTAATGCGGCTCATGATATCCTCACCGTATTTACACTGGGGATTCATGAGAGTCTGGGTATCGAGCACTTCCATGGTATCCAAGTTACAGAAATAGCCGGCCACCGTAGTTGTCCCGATGTCAATGGCCATTCCGTAATGCTGATCGGTCTTGCCCGGTCTTACCCTGATGATCTCTTGATCCATCCAGACACTCACGGTCACTTGCCATTCTCCCCTGCGAAGGACATCCGATAGATCCTTGAGAGCATGAAAGTCAATAGTGAGGTTCTTGAGGTCGTATCGGTGATCAAGCTCTTCACAAAGCCTTTCAAAATCTGCTGTGGGTTCCTCGAAGGTAGGAGGTGTTATTTCTATAGAATAGAGTTTGACGGCAGGATTCCAGTCTATATGGATGTCTCTGGCAGATTTACTCACAACCTGTTTTCCGGCCCTTGATTCCTCAGGCACAAAAACGAGGACGTCTCCTTGGACTTTGGCACAACATCCGAGCCGAAAACCATCCGCTCTTTCTTTTTCATTGATGAATTTCTCTTCACCCGTCTGCCATGGAGAAATATGTTTTAGGGAAGAGGAAATTCCAAGTCTCTCAAAACTCCCCTCCTCTATTCTCACTTTGCATTTCCCGCAAGCCTTTTTCTCTCCGCAAAGGGCTTCGACATCTACACCGATCTGCCTTGATGCTTCAATAATCGTTGTACCTTTTTCAACCTGCCCCCTCCTGCCGGAGGGTTGAAAGATTACTTTTACCTTTTCCCCCTTATTCATCTTGAGGCTCCGTTTCTTAGACCTGTGTATTGAAGTATCTACTTCTCCATAGGCAAATTGTTGTATATTGCTTTTGCCAGCGGCACATTCTTTCTCAGGCCCTGTAGAACACGACCCACGGCTTTATACATCATTCTGATATTGTTCTCCCCATACCATGGGCATCTGCCTGAGCAATCCCAACTAAAAGAAGGGGCCATGAATGCGTTTTTTTGTTTTTTATCAGACAGTTACAGTGCTAGTTATAAAGAAACTCTACGGGTTGAATACCATATGATGCTGCATTAAGGCTTCTCACAATAGTCCTTCGGTAGGTCCCTGTTTCAGGATCTTTTTCGGATAGTTCTACAGCCTCCCCTCCTTTTACTCCTCCCTGTCCATCCTTTTCCAACAGTAGCACCCGGGGATGAGAGCCAAAAGAATCTTTTGGGCTCTCCATCACAAGTCCCATCTCTCCAGTATTAAGCTCCAGAAGAGTTCCCACGGGATAGGTGCCCATCATCCTGACGAATATCTTCAGCAGTGTGGGATCATAATCCGATCCCGACCCTTCCAACATCTTGCTCAGCGTCTGGTCAGGACTGAAAGCAAAAGGACGGTAAACCCTTGGAGAGGTCATGGCGTCATACACATCGGTGATATGGAGTATCTTTCCAAAGAGACTTACTTCTTGCTTGGCGCTTGTGTATGGATATCCCGTCATGTCGTTCCTTATATGGTGCTCAAAGGGCGCAAGAAATATCTTCGACTTCAGATCGTTGGAAGCATTCAACATAAGAATCTGTTTCGCACTAACTATAGGATGCTTTCGAATTTCCTCCCACTCCTTGGCGTTTAAGGCACCCGCCTTGGTGAGAACCTCCAAAGGAACCTCCACCTTGCCAAGGTCGTGAAGAAGGCCACATATACCCAAGTGCTCCAATGGAACGCGAGAGAGCCCGATGCGCTTACCTAGACATAATGACAATACGGACACATTGACCGAATGGGTATAGGTATAATCGTCATAGTCTTTGATGGAGCTCAATCCAACCAGGACTCCATCGTCCTTTGTGACAATGTCCACCATTCCTTGAACCATCCTCTTGGCCTTTCGTACTCCGGCATGACCCTGGGTGGATATTTTCTCTGCCATCTGCTTCACCGAAGTCAAGGCATGCATGTAAATGAGGCGCCCCCTCTCCCGAAGATCATCCTCAGGAGTGATATGTTGCGATTTAACCTCCTGCACAATGCCTATCCAAAGAAGATCCGTGGTTTCAAGTTTCTCTTTGAGCCAGGCATAGGGATTATCCTGCTCTACGGATTGGACAAGCCATCGCACGAAACAAAGGATCTCGGCCTCAGAGGCGTTTCCTGCAGAAGGACCGAAACTCAAACCCCCGAGGCCTCGTCTTTTAAAGAACTCCACCAGCACTTGAATGAGACTGGCCAATTCTCTTCGGAATCTTATCTTTTCTCCATCAACAAAAAATCGTTCCTCAAAAATCAAGACAGCCAAATCATCCACTAATTCTCGCGACGAAAGCACCTTTTTAAACTGCTTTAGGGAGGCCTGAACCAATTCATTATTATCCTTATGTATTCTGACAGCCTGTATCACACGATGCAGAGCCAAAAACAGGGCTTCTTCCCATGTTGGAGTGTTTGTTTGCTTTTGAGACATACTCATGGTTTATCTCCTTGACTCCCCTGATCCTCTAAGACGGCTTGAGCAGAACTTCGGATTCCAACGAAACGACTTTGTGAAGCATACTCTAAAATCGATTCAGACTCTTTGGTCCCCAGATCTAAGAGAGCATAAGCAGCGGCTTCCCGCAGTACGGACTCGCGGAATTTAGAAATCAATCCACCCTTAAAAAGGATGTTTTTAAGGAAAGGGACTGATTTGGCTGAGCCACATCTTCCAAGGGCTCTGATGTATGGAGATAGATAGGCACTTTCTTTGTCACGAATTCTTTGCTTCTGAAGAAAAGTGAGAAGGACGGCTTCCGCCGATTCACTTCGGCGAGATCCTAAATACTCTACTATAAGTTCACGAATAAGTTCACTCTCATCATCCCTGAGTGGACCAATCTTCTCTGGAACCCACAGGTTTCGAGCTATGATCGCCCTTAGTGCTTCAATCCGGACCCTTTCTGACTTGTGAGTAACCAACTCAATTAAAACCTCCGAAGACCTATCATCTTCCAAGCGACCCAGTATTGGAACGATAAGATGTAGACTATCTTCGTCTGTTTTGTTCAGTGCTTCCACGAGGGGATCTACGTTTTCCGCGGCAAGTGCGACGACTGCATCTGAGAGCATCTTTCGCACCAGAGAAGATTCGCTCTTAGTGATCATCGGAGTGAGGGAGCGAACTGCTTTAGAAGGCAGAAGGAGCAGAACCTCTTTTGCCTTCTCGATATCTGCCGCGCTCATTGTGGGGAACACATCGGTCAGGGGCGCAAGAAAGTCTGGACTTGATGCAGTGTTAAAGAGCTCCTTGATCCGAGCACGAGACAAAGGTTGTGTTTCTTCGCATAAATTGTAAATTCTGCGCAGACCTTTCAGAATTCGGAGAGTCACTTCGAAATCTTTTCGAGCAAAACAGGAATGGAGTTCTTCCTCCAAGAATTGGAAAACCACATCGCACACCCGCTCATCTTGCCTCCCAATGAGGAGATCGGACATAATATTTAGAATCTCACGGATGGCATCCCTCTCTTCTTCCCGGCGGGTCATCTCCACAAGCCCTCCGATCTCCTCATGTGTCAGTGCCGTCGATGTTAAATCTATACTCGGCAAAGCACTTGGACGACCCACTGTCTCCGGGTCACCACCAGCCGTGTCCAACGGGCTGGGGCCATCGCCCTCTCTCATCGGAGGTAGCCTTCCCAGAGTTCTGTCTTCACCCTCTGATAGAGAAAATTCAGTCTCCAAATCAGCCTCAAGGATATGCTCTGCAGATTCATATTGAATGTGAGGTAATTCAGCTTCCCACATGGCCGTCACGATGTCCCCTTCGGCCTCTTCGGAAATGCTCTTATACTTACAGAGTATCCCAACAAATAGTCTGATTTCCCAAGCCTCCCATTCATTTTGAAAGACAAGGGCCGTGATGCCATCCCGGAAAAGGGCAAAGGCCAGATCGCCGTCTTTAGCCTCACCTTTATGTACGACTTCATCTTCAAAAAACAGTTGGGTTTTCTCCACCCGGAATTCAAGCTCGCCATACTCTTCCAGGAATGCATCCAGGTGATCCTGGAGGCTCGTTAAGGCTGTTTTGTAAAGGGGGTGATCTTCTGGGTATAGAGATGACATCTTTACGGCAAGGAGCAAAGACGAAATGACGTGCCTTGCAATTTCCACTGCATCCTTGCCTGATTTCCCATCTATTTCCGGAGACACCATATCATGGCTCCAATCCAAAGAGTATAGGTTTACATACTTCTAAGGAAAGACTGAATGCTCTATCCCTTTAGAACGGGAAATATACTATGCAGTCCTTCTGGGGTGGGAACTCCCTGATGAAATGAATACCATAAGGGAGTCTTGCGAGCATACTGTAAAGACTTCCCCTTACCAAATGAAGACTCTACTAGGGATTATGAGACTATTTTACAGGGCCGCACGGTATTCGTCAAGAATGTTGAGCTATTATGTTGGTTTTAAGAGTACACAAGACTTGTGAATACAGGCACAGTGAACTCTCGATCAAAGTCTCCTTTTCAAGACACACGCTCCGCAGTTCTGGATCTACAGGGATGTCGAACGGCCGTTCCACTACCTCTGGATAGATGGTGGTGAAACTGAAAGAGACCCCCATACCCCCAACGTGTCATAGAACCGGCTAATATTATGGAAGGTATTTCTGGGACACGACACTGCAACGCGAAATGATGGGACATTGCCCGCATGATGGGATTTTCACCGATTCTGGAGTTCACAGCCAGTTTGACAGGGAGAGGGAAATATTTGAGCGGAAACAGAATTTGGGTCATTCCGATTTCTTGATGAAGATATCTCTTTTAGGATAAGGGATTTCAATACCTTCCTCCTGGAAGACCTCTTTGATGCGATCTGTGATATGGGAAATAGTGTCCATTCGGCGTCTCGGGTCTTTAATCCACACCCGGGCCTCCAGATTCACCGCTGAGTCACCAAAGCTCTTGACCACCACCTTGGGAGGAGACGGCTCCCCGATAACCCAGTCCAACTCTAGGCTGACTTTAATAATCATTTCCTTTGCCTTGTTCACGTCCGCATCATAGGCAATGCCAATGGGGATTCTAATCCTGATCTCATCGGTAATACTCGTATAGTTGACGATATCCCTGGTCATAATCACATTGTTGGGGATTATAATGACGATATTGTCAGTAGTCCGAATCTTGGTGGCCCTAAGCCCGATATCCACCACATCTCCCCAGGTTGCTGAATTGGCTGGCGCAGACCAGACCTCAATACGGTCACCAACCTCAAAGGGCCGGTCTATGATAAGCAGGATGCCGGCAATCACATTGGAGAGGGTGTCTTTGGCTGCAAAACCAATTGCAATCCCAACGATTCCCGCGCCCGCGATGAAAGGCATGATATTCAAGCCCAGCACATCTAGGGCCAAGATGCCGGCAGTCGCAAAGATAATAATCGTGGCGAATTTATTGAGCAGCCCGAAAAGAATATCATCGATTTTTGTTTCAGTCTTCTCTGCTATACTCTCTTCAAGGGCAGGTAATAGGATCATGGCAATGCTATTGGCAAAAGAGGCAAAGATCATAATCACAAAGGCATAAAATATCCTATCAATGATAGGGACATGAACTAGTTTAACCAAACCAATCATCATCAGGACTATGATAACGCTGCGCCCGAATTTCCTTACCAGCTTGAACAACTGCTTGTTTTTCTGGAAAAAGGGACGCGTCTGATATATTTTGTCCAACTTTTTGATGATAAAACTGAACACACACCAGACAACGGCCCCTGTCACAAGAATAAGGGCCACATTGATGATCGAATTCCAGATTGGATTTTGAAAATACAGGAACTCAGGGTATTCAACTCTCAGAATATCTTCCATCCGAATATCCTCCTTGATGAAAAATCCCGGCTAATCAAAGGTCCTTGAAGGGAAAAACCGGGACTTTTAGCTTCGGGTTGAATTAAATGACCTTCAAAATGCACAGTCCCTCTTGACGGCCGGTATGGGCACCCTTAATCGCCTTTTCAGAGCCAAGTACCTTCACTAGTCCTCTCTTCTTAAAGGACTCCAAGGCTTGCCCAAAGCCTCGAAAATCTGAAGCTGTGGTATTCAATACTTCTTCCCGGATTCGCTGTCGTTCTTTTTCAGTTTGACCGGTGATGTGACGAACCATAGAGGCAAATCCCTTGGCATCCGGCAGCATATATTGATCTATATCCCCAATAGTCCCGATGATACTCCGTGCGATTTCATCTTCATGCAGCGTGGCCGTATTCAGAAAATCAGCCGTTTGATCAAATACTTCAAGAGTCTTGGATAGGTTCGGGTCCCGATATGAGACAAAGGATAATACACCTGAAAATCGATCGAAATGGCAAAAGCCACCATATGCTCCACCCTGAACCCGGATTCGATCCCAAAGCCAGGTATTGCGCAGGTATCGACATATCACAAGGGAAGAACCATGGAATTGATACACTCCTTCAAAGATGTTCACACCTTTTGCCACATAATTGACCTGACTCGGGATCGTCATCCCTTCGAATTCAGCGGGTCTTTCAGGTGACCACACAGCGGGTTCCCTCATCGAAACCGGTATGGTCTGCAAAAACCCATTCACTTGTGATCGGGAATCAGACCATCCTGTCTCATCCAGGGTGATGTTGAGAAGCATGGCCTTCCGGTTGACGAGGAGACTTCGAATCTCTTCCATATCTGCAAGAACACAGGACCAGTCGTCATCTATGGCTTTTACGAGCCTTCGGAGAAAAAACAGGTAGGTCACACCGCTCATCTGTTCAGCAGCCCATTCCGCTTCGTGAAAGTGCGCGCTCAAACGTAGACTTACCATTTGATGTCCCATAGACATCAGCTTCTGTTCCTGCCTCGCTTTTGCCTCCAAAACCATCTGTCGAAACCGATCTTTCCTATCCATTCTTACATTGAGCAGGATGTCTCTCAAGACGTCCATCAACTCCATCGCCTGAGACTTCATGGCCTTGCCTCTGAGAAACAACCAAGCCGCAGCCTTCTTCTCCTCTTTGACAACTGAAGTCAAGATTGACGGTCTTATCCCACCGGTCTTGCGGCTAATCCGTTGTGAAAGGCTGACATAGTCCTCGGTCTCTGTCCCCATTTCCAGCAAGGCCCTGCCGAAAAGATGAACATACGGAAGGAGCCTCTGAGACAGGGCATGGAGGTCAAAGCCTATATCCAGATAAACGATGCCATTGGTGAAAAGATCATGATACAATATGGGAGTTTTTACTTGTTCCAGGACAGACAATGGAATCGTCCTGTTTCTTTTATCCAGTGCCTCAATACTCAGGGTGGGGATAGTCGCCAGGGCTTCGGGAGAATCAGGGGTTTCCTGCAGATGTTTGAGATCTCTTGTTTGTGCGATCACATCTTGAAGGGCCTCCAGAGTCATAGCCTCGCGAATCTCTTTCAATTTCTCCTGCTCGGCAGTATCCTCCTTTTGAGACAGATCTTTGTCCGGTTTTAGGATGAGGGTGGTACGATGAAGATTATCAATAAACCAGTTATCGATCATCTCCTCAAAAACCGGTTCTCCGGCTGACAGTCGGGCTTTCAAAGTCTCCAAAGGGGTTTCAAAAGCAATCAGAGTGAGGGGGTCTTTATCATATAGCCAACTGTTAAGGGCTCTCAGCATCTGCCCCAGTCCGCGCGGATAGGCCCCAGTATTGTTTTCCCGGAGACTGAATTCAATGGTATTCAGGGCCGCTTCAACCGTGTCCGGATCAATACCCTCTTTGGCCAGACGAAACAGAGTCTCCTGTATAAGATGCGCGACCTTTCCAATATCCTTCACATCAATCCCCTTGAGTCCGGTGGAGAAATACATCTGGCGCAGTTCACTGCTGAGCCCTCCGCCGCAAAGGTCTTCACCCAGATTTGAGTCAATGAGGGCTTTTCTCAAGGGAGATCCCGGCATACCGAGAAGGATATACTCCAACACATGAAACGCCAGATTGGTTTCCCCGTCGCTGCCCTCTTTCAGGAGCCAGTTCAGTGTTAGCATTCCCTTTGAACTCTCATCCTCTCCTGCAGGAAAAAAACGTGTGAGTTCTCTGGGACGCTTAAAAGGTTGTTGCAGTTCAATAGCTGAATCAACCTCCAGACGCTCAAAATCCTTAAGATAGTCATCCACAAGGTGTAACCTCTTCTCGGGATCATCATCACCGTAGAAATAGATACGAGCATTGGAGGGGTGATAGTATTTCGTATGAAAGGCTTTGAGTTTCTCGAATGTCAGCTTTGGAATTTCCTTGGGATTTCCTCCTGAATCAAAGCCATAAGTATTATCCGGGAATAACGATTGCTGGGAATACTCTGATAAAAGAGAATCAGGAGACGAGTAGACTCCTTTCATTTCGTTGAAAACGACCCCTTTAAAGATCAGCGGTTCATCGGTTTTCTCTAGTTCAAGATGCCAACCTTCCTGCTGAATTATCCTCGGGGTGAGTCTGGGATAGAAAACAGCGTCCAAATAGACGTCAATGAGATTGTAGAAATCCTGCACATTTTGGCTGGCTAAAGGATAGCAGGTCTTGTCAGGGTAGGTCATCGCGTTGAGAAATGTCTGAAGGGAGCCTTTCAGTAGTTCCACAAAGGGCTCCTTGACCGGATATTTTCTGGAGCCGCATAACACGGAATGCTCCAGGATATGGGGTAGACCTGTGGAATCGCTGGCCGGAGTCCGAAAGGTGATGCCGAAAACCTTATTTTCATCGTCATTGCTTAGGGACAACAGCTCCGTGCCGGTCTTCATATGACGAAACAACGTTGCCTCTGTTTTCAGTTCATGGATATGCCGCCCCCATACCTTCTTAAACCCATGGCTGATTGCCATCTATCCCTCCGATATCATCGCCTGTTTTCAAATGATGGTCATGTCAACTTATATCTATGCGGCACTTTTAGCTTCCAGCCGTGATAGCCTTTTTACAGGGTTCCGAGGAAAGGCACGGCGTGTTCTTATTGATCATCGGGAAGAACTGGAGAATTCCATGAAGAAACGATAGAAGGCCGCTATGATAAGAGAATGTGTAATCTTCCCCTCCCGGATGAGGCGCGATATTTCCTCCACAGGCCTGAGAATCACCTCGATGTCTTCCTTTTCATCCTGTTCTTGTTGTCCCACTATGGAGACATCTCGAGCCAGATATGTGAAGCATATGTTGTTGAGGAAAGCTGGGTTGGGGTGCACATGGCCCAATAGCTGCATGCCGGATGCCTGATATCCCGTCTCCTCCCGAAGTTCCCGCCTGGCGGCCTCTTCAGGGGAGTCATCGCCCTCAATGATTCCACCCGGGATTTCAAGGGTGATTGTCCTCGTCCCGTGGCGGTATTGACGGACAAGCACAACATCATTGTCTGAGGTTAAAGGAATCACATTGACCCAATCTCTGGATTCCAGAATATAAAATTCGTAATCCTCACGAGTACGGGGCGATTCTGCGCGGTCCGTACGCAGGTCGAAAATCGGGAAAGATTTGTTGGTTTGACTGGAGATCAACTTCCATGGTTTTGGCGGCATCTTGATAAGTCCTTTTTCCCCTTTTCTACTCTAGTGCATCAGTGGCAAAGCTGTTACTCCTCAACTGGTGTCGTGTCTCAGAATGAGCCTGAATAATAAGTACCTGCTGCACAGATTCAAAGGGGGCATGGGGGTCTCTTTTCAGTTCCACCACCCAAAAGAGGTCCAAGCCTGTTACCGCCCCCAAAGAGGACAGCGTTCGGTGGACAGGCACAAGGGATGCCCGTCGCTGTGGGTACATTGT
>CAZFMX010000069.1:0-17278 GCA_964520425.1 uncultured Desulfobacteraceae bacterium | reverse complement strand
ATGACAGGCGGCAAAAAAAGTCGTGTTGAAGTAAGGTTTTTCGACAGTCTCGTTATGCAAAATACTGAAGCATCGGAAGATATGATTCCAGAATTTGGCCAAAAACTAGAAAAGAAATATAAGGAAAGAAAAGTTTCAGTTGATTTTTATATCAATTCCTTTGTTGTTGGTTCTTGAATATGTTGGAAGCTTTATTTTGCTTGATTTTGGAATAATAAAATAGAATCTAACAGAATTCATAGTTCAAAAGAGGTCATACCATGTCTGAGGAACCCAAAATCGATAACCAATCCGGTGTGGACATGGGATTAGTCGCCATGTTCTTAAAGATGTCGCCCGAGGAACGATTGCTGGCAAACGATAATGCTTTTCGTACAATTCTGGAGTTGAGAGATGCCTACAGGCAACAGAAAGCCAACGGGCGCGAGCCTGAGTGAAGTTCTGGAGGGGCTTCTAAAGGCAAGGGTCGATTTTATTTTGGTCGGAGGCCTTGCCGCCGTAATCCAAGGAGCCCCGGTCACAACAATGGATGTGGACATAGTTCACAACCAATCCCCTGAGAATATCGCCAGGCTACTTGCCTTTCTCAAATCGATTGAGGCTGTTCATCGTCGCTTGGATGACAAGTTGTTTGAACCAAAGAAACGCGACCTATCGGGGAAGGGCCACGTGCTCCTTACGACCCGTATTGGCCCGCTGGATGTATTAGCTGTTATTGAGGGGGGAAGATCCTATGAGGACCTCCTGAAACACACCGTAGAAATCGATTTTAGAGGCCACACCCTTCGAGTGCTGGACCTAAAGACGTTAATCGACCTCAAAAAGACATCGAGGGATCCCAAGGATAAGCAGCGGCTTCCTGTGCTTAAGGAAACTCTAAGGCAGTTGAAGGAGAAATATGGCCGCAGGGAAGGCAAGAAGGATAACGACAACTAAAACTGCCGGACAAGGACATTCACCAGATTGCCACTTCGCTGGTGCTTCGTGGCAATAGGTGATACCCGGGCGTTGGCCCAAAAGGTGAATACTTGAGCAGAGGACTCTTCATAGGCATACTAGCTGGAGTCGCCTTCCTAGGCGGTGCCGTAAAAGGGGACAGAAGTTCCGAAGCAACTTATGACGGTTCGAACGATACCGGAGATTTAGTAGGGTATAGTCTATGATATCGGCATTCCAGATCAATATATCATCCACCTTTAATGGGTGCCCCATTTACGCCTCTACGTTAATTTTGATTTTACGATCGCCCAGGCGGCCAGTGTCATTCCATCCCAGATGGTTCGATCTGAAATAAATGCTTCTAATTTTTGTGGGCTCAATCGGAGCAGTTCGAAGCT
The DNA here is from genome assembly GCA_964520425.1 of uncultured Desulfobacteraceae bacterium. Classification (GTDB taxonomy): domain Bacteria; phylum Desulfobacterota; class DSM-4660; order Desulfatiglandales; family HGW-15; genus JAFGFY01. The sequence goes on along the minus strand of CAZFMX010000069.1, from coordinate 15,941 downwards.
TTCGGTTTCATCCGGATTCATGCCCGTATACCGAAGATTCCGGGCGATATAGACCTGGCAGATTTCATCCAGCAGGCCATTACAGGGATTAAACTCTCCGACAGCTTCCATTTGTCCGGCGGAGAATCCGGTCTCTTCCTGAAGTTCTTCCCTTGCGGTTTGATCATGGGTCGATCCGTCCTTAACACCTCCGCAGGGAAACTCCAGGCTGTCCCGGTTTCCAGTATAGCGGTGTTGACGAACCATAAGAATGTGATCGTTTTCATCCTGAGCGATAATCATCGATGAGCCGTTTGTGAGAACGTAGTGATAATCCCCCTGCTTACCCGAAGGGAACTCCACCCGATCGCACATATATCGCCAGTATGGATTTTCAAAAACGATTTTTTTTGAAAGAGGTTTGTAGGGTTGCATTAAGAACTCTCTTTATTGGGGCCGGAGTATAGGTGGGTGATAAGTACTCACTTATCACTAATACTGCTGAGGTGATAGGCCAGGTCATCAAGTTTGATGCTGAAGTCCACATTTTCCACGAGGCAACCTTCCGGCTGTCTCACCTGAAAGGCGGAAAAATTGAGAATCGCCCTTACACCGGCACGAATAAACAAGTCTGCGGCAGACTGTGCAATCGCCGGCCCTGTGGTGATGACCCCTATTTCAAACCCCAATTCTTCTTTGGATGCATCGATGGAGGTCAATGGTTGAACTGTCAGTCCGCTTGGAAGTTTTTTCCCGATCCTCTTGGGATCCGAATCAAAGGCGGCTACAAACCTATAGCCCCTCTTTAGCAAGTTGACGTTTTCCACCAAGGCCTTTCCCATATTGCCTACGCCGGCGATAGCCAATTTCCACTCACGGTCCGAAACCAGAATCTTTCTGATTTCCTTCAAAAGATCCCTGACATTGTAACCGATACCCCGGACACCGAATTCACCAAAATAAGAAAGATCCTTTCGCACCTGAGCAGGGTTCACGTTGCATAGTGCAGCCAATCTCTCAGACGAGATAAGATCCATCCCCTGTTCAAGAAACTTTTCGAGAGGTCTCGAATACAAGGCAATACGCCCTATGGTTGCATCAGGTATTTTTGATTCCTTAGTTGTCATGCGCTTCTTTCAAACAGATCAATGCGAAGAACCATTTATAGGGAACTCGTTCTTTATTCTGCAATACATAGAAATGATTGTGAATTCTTGCACATAGCAGGTCAAAAAAGAGAGGGCCGAAAAAATCCGGCCCCTCTCTTTTTAGGACACCTTAGCCTCCCAGATGCTGCATAATCACTTCCAGATCCGGAAGCTTGAAGACCATAAGAAAACAGATAAGCAGGGCGTAGATACAAAGGGACTCAATCAGAGCCAGACCGATAATCATGGTGGTCATAATCTTGCCACCTGCTTCGGGATTCCTGGCCGTTCCCTGTAGTGCCCCGTTAATGGCATGACCCATACCAAGGCCGGTCCCAAAAGCCGCGATCCCAATGCCAAGACCACAGGCAAGGGCGATTCCAAAATAGATCCACATGCTCGCAGCCTTCGCCCCCCCATCATCCGCTAGAGCCACTGAGGCCATAGAAAAGACTAGGGTCACTGCCAAAATGCTAATAACAATTCTTTTCGACATTTCATCCTCCTTCCATTTGTTTGCCTTCTTCCAAATACTATCACTACTAGACGGACATTAAGTCCGTTACTTTATCACTACAATATTCCCTATCAAAGAACCTTGACGCCTAGTGGGCTTCTTCCATGGCACCGGTAAAATACACAATCGCAAGGAGCATAAACACAACGGCCTGGATAAAGCTAACCAGAATTCCCAAAAACAGGATAGGTAGAGGCACCAGATAGAGACCCCAAAGGCCAAAAAGGACGCCCAAAATCTTCTCTTTGCCGAAAATATTCCCGAAGAGCCGGACGGTCAGGGACATCACCCGTGCCAAATGCCCTATTCCTTCAATAATCAGCATGAGTGGGGCCAATGCCCAAACCGGTCCGAGAAAATGTTTGATATATTTCACGCCGTGAAACTTGATCCCTATAGCATGGGTCAGGACAAAAGTGCACAGCGCCATAGACAAGGTCGTATTGATATCAGCGGTAGGAGAAAAGAAACCGGGAACAAGCCCTATCAGATTGCATAAAAAGATATAGAGAAAAATGGTGGCGATAAAGGGAAAAAAGGCTCGCCCTTCGGGACCTGTTATTTCCACCATAAAATCTTCCAGCGTTTCGATGGTTATCTCCAAGAAATTCTGTCCCTTTCTTGGAAGCATCTGGATTCCCCTGGCAAGAAAGGCCGCTCCTATTATCATTAAAATCATAACAAACCATGAATGGGTCACATGCTGCCAATCGTGGGCAAAATGTTCTAACCCTAGGGCAGCAAGGATTTCGGTTACAAAGTAAAAATGGTGCTCCATCGTTAAATTGTCTCTCCCATAATTGATCTCAAAGCTCTTTTGATACCTAAACTCACGATGCTGATCACCACTGTTGAAAGTCCGAGTGCCAATCCCACTGGATCGATCCACTTACATTTGACTAACAAGGCAATTATGATCGCCAGCACTGAGAGTCGTAGAAAATACTTGATGACGACAAAAAAGCTTGTCGTCCTCATGGTCCCTTCAGATAGGAACCCACGGCGAATGCTGCGTTGAAAAACCCAGAAATTGGCTATAACGATTAATCCTCCCGAGATGATCCCAAGAGTTATAAACCGGCTCATGAAAAAAAAACTGATCAGACTCATGATAAGAAGGCTGAACCAGTTCAGCATTCTCAGATCACCATATGTCTTCTCCCAGTCCATCTCTTCTTCACTCGAAATAAGTCTTACTCTTCTTGTGCATTCGATGGAGGTTTTTGAAAGCCGCTACTATACCGAATCCAAAAAAGACCAAGAGCAGCCATGGGCTTGTGTCCAACCATTTATCCAAATAGTAGCCAATTCCCACCCCGATAGCGATGGCGAAGACCATGGACATCCCCACGGTACTGAGAAAACCCAAAGCTCTGATTGTCTTTTTAAGGTCCTCACCCATGAATGAAACCCGTATTCAGGGTTCAGTTGGCCTGGTCCAAATGGGACTTTGTCTATCACATAATCTCCAGCAAAGTCAATAGAATTCCCCTGAAAGGGCAGGCCTAGAAACCCGAATTTCTGTAATAACATCCAAACAAATTTATCCCGTAAACCATAGCAAATTCAGATGGTTACTTTCAGTTATCAGAGCGTCTTAAAGGCTTCTGATGCACACTGAACAGTCTTCAGGATGTCTTTCTCATGGTGGGTGCTTGAGACGAAACAGGTCTCAAAAGCAGATGGCGCCAAGTATATCCCCTGACTCAGCATACTTACATAATAGCGTTTGAAGCGCTCCACATCACTTCCCTTGACCGTGTTGAAATCCGTCACAGGTCCCTTTGTGAAGAACAAGGAACCCATGGAGCCTATGCGGTTGACCACCACGTCAAGACCGGCCGATTTGGCCTCATTTTCCAAACCGTAAAAGAGCATCTCACTCTTTTTCTCCAATTCCTGATAGATATCAGAGTCTTGGAGGATTTTTAATGTGGCTAGCCCTGCGGCCATGGCCAGTGGATTGCCTGAGAGGGTCCCGGCCTGGTACACATCCCCTTCCGGGGCCATCCTGCACATAATCTCCTCTCTTCCTCCATAGGCCCCAACCGGCAAACCACCTCCGATAATCTTTCCCAGGCAAGTGAGATCGGGCGTGATCCCATAGATCTCTTGAGCTCCTCCCGGGGCAACCCTGAATCCGCTTATCACTTCATCAAAGATAAGCAATGCCCCATTCTGGGAAGTCATCTCTCGCAGTCCTGCCAAAAATTCCTTCCGGGGCATCACAACCCCCATATTTCCGGGAATGGGTTCAACAATCACAGCCGCGATCTCTCCATCGAATGTCTCGAAGGCCCGGACTACGGCATTCGGATCGTTAAAGGGGAGAGAAATCGTGTGTTCAGCCAGGGCAGCGGGCACGCCCGGGCAATCCGGGATGCCGAGGGTTGCCACCCCTGAGCCGGCTGACACCAATAGGCTGTCCGCATGGCCATGATAGCATCCTTCAAATTTGATGATCTTTTCCCGACCTGTATATCCGCGCGCGAGACGAATGGCGCTCATGGTGGCCTCGGTTCCTGAATTGACCATCCTGACCATTTCAATGGACGGAACCATCTTTGTGATGGTCTCAGCCATCTCCACTTCAAGCTCCGTTGGAGCGCCGTAACTGGTTCCTTTCAATACCCTCTTCTCCAGAGCTTTGATCACTTCGGGATGACCGTGCCCCAAAATCATCGGTCCCCACGAACAGACATGATCAATATACTGATTCCCATCAGCATCCCACAAATAGCACCCTTCCGCCCTCTCAATAAAAGGGGGATCAACACCCACCGCCTTCCCGGCTCTTACAGGGCTATTCACGCCTCCCGGTATCAGCCTCCTTGCTTTCTCGAATAGAACCTTTGATTTTTCTCCCATATTTCTTCTCCGAATGTACAGTATAAAAAAGGGCATCGTTCAGAAAGCCGTTTCATGTATTCTCTCAGAACGGAGGTCATGTGGGTCTTTGAAATGTGATATCTCAGAAAAAATTCCACCCAAACACCGTTGTGGTCTGATTCTCAAGGGTTTACGCCCCGGAATAAACGCAGAATATCCTGCTGTTATTAAGAGGATTCTTCCTAAACCCTTGAGAATCAGGCCACTTCCAATGAACGCCATAGATATCACATTTCAAAGACCCACATGACCCCGGATCAGGCAACTAACAAAGTGTCATCATGTTAAAAGACTCTCTGGTAAAGCTCACGAGCGACACCAAAAAGATGAGCCAAAATATTCAGAAATATTGCATGCTCGTTTTCTTGAACTCCTTCCGGCTGAAGAGCAGAGTATATTCCTTCATCCCTGTCTTTTGTGAGATCTGTTGAGCAATTTTATGGCAGGCATCCTCGTTGTCCCCGTGGACCATGGTATACAGATTGTACTTCCAATCCCTCTGGGGCCTCCTTTGATAGCAGTGAGTCACCTCACGAAAACCAGACATCACCTTTCCCACCTCATCGACTCGCTCATCCGAGACCAACCAGGCCACCATGGCATTGGCCCCGAAACCCGCTTCCTGATGATACAACGTAGCCCCGAACCTCCTTATCACGCCTTCCTTTTTCAGGGATCTCACTCTTTCCATTAATTCATTCTCGGTTATCCCCAGTTGATCGGCCATAACAGCAAAGGGTCTGGGATCGAGCGGCAAGTCTCCCTGAATAAGGGCAATGATTTTTCTGTCTAAATCATCAATGAGTGACATGTTTTATCTTATCGTGATTACTCTTTTCTTTGAGGTTACTTACACGAATTGCCAACCGGACCAGTATGTCGGACTTCGAAGGGCTAGAGCCCACCCGAAGTCCATCCTTCTGAGATAGGGACACTGAATGGTGTGATTGAAACTGAGCCGGTGTGGGGGACGCAGTGATGGGGCCGCTCAACCACTAAGCCCCTCGATTCGAACCGCACAGACCTTTGTTCCGGGAATTTTTGCCACAGGATCCAACTCGCAGCACGTCAGCACATTGGTGGGAGTTTCGGCAAAGTGAAAAGTCATAGACACCGTCCCCGGGGGACATTGGTCTGTGACCATTACTTTTGCATCCAGCTCACCACGGCGAGATGCTACCCGCACTGTCTCGCCGTCAGATATTCCCAAACGTGAGGCATCCTCAGGGTGGACCTTCAATCTCTCTTCTTTGTCCAGGACATTAAGGCCGTACACTCTGCGTGTCATGGTGCCGTGAAAGTGAAACAGACTGCGGTCAGTCGTCAGGAGTAGGGGATATTCCTCATCCGGTTCTTCAGCAGACTTCCGATAGGTCAGGGGCATAAATCTGCCCTTCCCGGTGCTCGTGGCAAACCGCTCAGTGTGAAGGATCGGTGTTCCAGGGTGCTCTTCTGACGGACAAGGCCATTGTAGACCGCCGCGCTCCAATCGCTCATAGGAGATGCCTGCGTAGGACGGAGTAAGTGAAGATATCTCTTCCATGACCTCTTTGGGATCTGTAAAATCAAATCCCTTGCCATCCAGACGTTTGGCGATCTCGCATGCTATCCACCAGTCCGGCTTGGAATTACCGACAGGTTCAATGGCTTTGCGAACTCGTTGGACCCGGCGTTCGGTGTTTGTAAATGTGCCCTCCTTTTCGGCAAAACTTGTAGCCGGCAGCACAACATGGGCCAATTCCGCGGTCTCGGAAAGAAAAATATCCTGTACCACCAGAAACTCTGCTCTTTCCATGGCCTCCCTGGCATGGCTGGCATTGGCTTCAGTCAGAAACGGGTTTTCACCTACCAGGTAGAGCGCCTTGATCTTCCCCGAATGGACGGCGTCGAATATCTCGGTGTGTGTTAATCCGGGTGAGTCGCTTAGGGCGCAGCCCCAGGCCGATTCAAACCTAGCCTTGTTCCCCGGGACATTCACAGCCTGGTATCCTGGATAGACATTGGGCAGAGACCCCATGTCACATGCCCCTTGAACATTATTCTGCCCCCTGAGGGGGTTAACGCCTGTGGATGGTTTGCCTATGTTACCGGTAAGCATGGCTAGGTTTGCGGTGGCCAAAACATTATCAGTACCCTGCACATGCTGGGTGATGCCCATGCAGTAGATGATGGAGGCCGGTTTTTCGGTCGCGTAGCACCGCGCGGCCTCGACGATTTTTTTCTGGGGCACACTCGTAATCTTTTCTACGAAATCAAGGTCGAACTCAGCCAGAGATTTTTCAAAGGCCTCAAAATTTTCGCATCGTGTCTCAATAAAGGACTTGTCGTAAAGCCCTTCTTCCCAGATCACACGCGCCATCCCCATCAGTAACGAGACGTCTGTTCCCGGTCTGTGCTGTAAGAAATGATCGGCAATACGGCACAGATCAATCTCTTTCGGATTGATCACAATGAGTTTGGAGCCCTTGCGTACGGCGGCCCTTACCTGCTGTCCGACAATGGGATGTCCGGAAGTGGTATTGGTGCCGACAGCAAGAATTGCAGAGGCGTCGCCGATTTCATTGATCGAGTTGGTCATCGCTCCACTACCGAACGCGGTGGCCAGACCGGCCACAGTAGGAGCGTGTCAGAGACGTGCGCAGTGATCGATGTTGTTAGTGCCCATGACGGCCCGTGTAAACTTCTGAAGAAGGTAATTGTCTTCGTTCGTGCACTTAGCCGAGGCAATGGCAGCAAAACGCTCTCCTTTATTGCGGGAAAACTTTTCGGCCACCAGCTCCAGGGCCTCATCCCAATCTGCTTCGACAAACTTGCCGTTACGCTTGATGAGCGGCGAGGTCAGGCGCTCGGGGTGGTTCACGAACCTAAAGCCGAACCGACCTTTGACGCATAACCTGCCCTTGCTGGCAAGGCTGTTCACATCACCTCGCGCGCTGACGATGCGATTGTCTCGCACCCCCAGCAGCAGGCCACAGCCGCAGCCACAATAGGAACAGACCGTTTTTACCTGGTGCGTCGGTCTTACGGCATCTTTTTCGGTCAGCGCTCCAACCGGACATCTTACAATACATTCACCGCATGACTCACAATTGGATTCAAGCCGCGATTTATCTCCAAAACCGGTTACTTTCGTCTCGACGCCTCGATAGGCAAAATCAATCGCATTGGCGCCTTGTATTTCCGAGCAGGTACGCACACATATGCCGCAAAGCACGCATCTGTTTGGATTGAAGTCAAAAAACGGGTTGGAGTCGTCAATAGGGAGTTTCTTTTCCCTTAATTTTAGGCGGCTCAATCGTTTCTTGTCCAAACCGACATGATCGACGACCCGCTGCAACGCGCACTTGGTGTTCTGCTCGCAAAGGAGGCAGTCCGTATCGTGGTCGGCAACAAGGAGTTCCAGGGCAACTTGTCTTATTTTCGTAATCTCAGGACTCTCGGTTCGGACAACCATGCCGTCCTCTGCCGGGATCTTGCAGGAAACAACAGTTCGTCCCCCGCCTATTTCCACCATGCATAGCCTGCAGGCACCCACCGGTTCCAAATCGCGATGATGGCATAGATGAGGAATATAGATGTTCTTTCTGAGTGCCGCCTCCAGTATGGTCATTCCTTTATCGGCCGCAACCGATAGGCCGTTGATGGTGAGTTCGATTCTGTCCGTCACGATTGACCTCCTTCTTTTAACTCGCCGGCGATACATGCCACAGCGCGAAACTTCTTCGGGCATTTTTCTAAACACATGCCGCATCGGATACATTTGGATTGATCGATCACGTGCACCTGTTTCTTCTCTCCGGTTATGGCACCGGTCGGGCATGCCTTGGCGCAAATCGTGCAACCCTGGCAATTATCCGCATCGATACGGTATGAGATAAGGGCTTTGCATACCAAAGCCGGGCAGCGTTTATCGTTGATGTGGGCTTCGTATTCGTCACGAAAATAGCGAATAGTGGAGAGCACAGGATTAGGAGCTGTTTGTCCCAGACCACAAAGTGCCCCTTTCTTAATGGCTTCGCCCATATAGATAAGCAGATCAATATCCTCGGGCTTGCCCCTCCCCTGAGTGATATCCTCGAGAATACCCAACATCTGCTTTGTGCCGAGACGGCACGGTACACATTTGCCACAGGTCTCTTTTTGCGTGAAGTCAAGGAAATATCGGGCGACATCCACCATACAGGTCGTCTCGTCCATCACCACCATGCCGCCGGAGCCCATGATTGATCCCGCGGCCCTAAGAGAGTCATAGTCTATAGGTGTATCCAAGTGAGATGCCGGAAGGCAGCCCCCCGAAGGCCCACCTGTCTGAACCGCCTTAAATGCCTTGCCTTCGGCTATTCCACCACCAATTTCATAGATGATCTCACGCAGGGTGATTCCCATGGGGACCTCAATCAATCCGCAGTTTGCCACCTTGCCCGTTAGGGCAAATACAGCAGTCCCTTTGCTGGTATCGGTGCCGATGGCAGCGAACCAATCTGCGCCATGATTGATTATTTTCGGTACATAAGAGTATGTCTTCACGTTATTGAGCAATGTCGGTTTGCCTCGCAATCCGGCCACAGCTGGAAAAGGCGGGCGGTGACGGGGCATGCCGCGACCCCCCTCAATGGATGCGATCAGTGCCGTCTCTTCACCACATACAAAGGCCCCTGCACCAAGAAACACATCCACATCAAAACGAAACCCCCGTCCTAGTATATTTTCACCTAGAAAACCCTTTTCTCTTGCTTCTGCAATAGCCGTCCGTAGGCGTTTCACTGCCAATGGATACTCGGCGCGAACGTAAATGTAGCCCTTGTTTGCACCAATGGTATAGCCTGCAATAGACATTCCTTCCATTAGAGCAAAGGGGTCCGCTTCAAGTATGGAACGATCCATGAACGCTCCGGGGTCTCCCTCGTCCGCATTACAGATCACATACTTCTCATCACCAGGGGCGTTAAAGCAGAACTCCCATTTGGTTCCGGTGGAGAAACCTCCACCGCCCCTGCCACGCAAGCCCGACTTTTTTATCTCCTCGATCACTTGAGCCGGTTTCATGTCGAGAGCCTTTACCAGCCCTCTGTAACCATCATGAGCGATGTAATGTTCTATGTTTGTGGGATCAATAAAGCCAGAGTTACGGAAAAGCTTTCTTGCCTGGGACCTAAAGAAGGGAGTTTCCATTAGACTATCAATTCCGTCAATACTCCCGTCACCCAGAGTCCCCAAAGCATATTGGGGTAAGGGATTATCATTGATGAGATAGTTTTCAATGAGTTCAACCGCTATCTTGCTATTGACGTTTCTGTAAAAAATATTCGGGCGGTCGGATTTGACTATATTGACAAGCGGTTCGGCGTAGCATGGACCGAGACAACCCACTTCAACGATATTCGCAATAATACCTCTTTTTTGAAGCTCATCCTGAAATGTTTGTTTCACCTCCAAAGCACCGGCAGAACGACCACAGGTAGCAGCCCCAATAAAGATCTTAGGATTTTTGCTTTGCTCTAATTCATTCCATTCATCTTCAGCATGTTTATGTATGTCACTGAATTCCATCTGTTCTCTCCTTAGTAAAGAGCTCTGCTACCTTTTTGGGGGTTAATTTGGCTTCAACTTCATCATTTATCATCACACACGGTGCCAGGGCGCAGCAACCAATACAAGCAGCTGTTTCCAGAGTATATTCGAGATCTTGTGTCGTTTCGCCTTCCTTTACCCCCAGTCTTTGCTCGACCTCTTCAAGAATCCGCTTGGCCCCACGAACGTGGCAGGCCGTTCCCCTGCAGACCGTAACGATGTTTTTCCCAATAGGCGTGAACCGGAACTGCGTATAAAACGTCGCCACCGCGTAGACGCGGCTTTCAGGTACGCCGATAGCCTTGGAGATCCCGCGCATGGCATCTTCAGGAAGGTAGCCGAACTCCTCCTGAACCTCCTGCAGAATGGGAATTAGGTTGTCTCCTCCTTTTTCATAGGATGAGAAAATCTCGCTTAGCCTTTCTTCCATTGCTCCTCCTTCCTTTACCGCTTCTCCTGCTCATCTCACAGGTATTTTAAAGGCCTCTTCTTGTGTGGTCGGGTCCTCTCTGAATCCCTAGATGAGGGGCTTAGAACGGTCCCAACACAAATCCAAACCCCAATCAAAAAGGCCTCCGCAAGTTACACCCGACAAGCCATAAATTCAAGGAAAATCTCCGCTTTTCGTTTAGAGGATCTGGAATTCAAAATGGTTACATTCCTGTAAGTACCTAAGAAATTGTCAAAAACGAAAAAACGGATTCTTCGTCAGACTTTCGAAAAGCCAAACCACAAATCAGCATGGAGTCCCCCACGTGTAAACCCGTGGTCTTCTGCGAAGGCGGGTAAACCTGCAGAGCCCCACATTACGAAAGCGTCTCGTAATCCCGCGACTTGAAAACACCCCTGGGATATTGTATAAGTGTGAAACAGGCGGTTCGCTTGGACCCGAAGAACTCGGTTCAATTAGCTCCAGGCATGATCATTTTTTTGGAATTTACATGAATCTTCACGAGAAGATCGCGGAAAGAAAGATCAAAGAGGCATTGGAAAAGGGTGAACTCGACAATCTCCCCGGTCAGGGAGAACCATTGATTCTCGAAGACGATAGCCGCATCCCGGAAGATCTCCGAATGGCCTATAAGGTGTTAAAAAACGCGGATTGTCTACCGCCTGAGATCGAGCTCAGAAAAGAAATCAGACAAATGGAAGACCTCCTGGAAACCATACCGGATGAAAAGGAAAAATATCATCACATCAAAAGGATCAATCTGAAGATAACCCAATTGAACATGATGGGTCACAAATCCCCTCTTCTTGACAAAAATCAACTATACTATTCAAAGATTATTGACAAAACCCGCCGAAAATAACAGAGACTGAGAGGAATGACCCACCCATTCCTCCACCTTACACCGTATACCTTACACCGTATACCTTATACCCTATACCTTTCTTCTTTTACCCATCTCCTCCTCTTTGAGCACCCGTCTCAGAACCTTTCCAATCAGAGTTGTAGGTAACTCGTCCCGAAACTCGATCATCGAAGGCACCTTGTAATACCCCATGTTCTTCTTAGCCCACTCCTTAATATCTTCAGTCGATACTTTCTCCTTTCTGTCAGGGTGAAGCACAATAAACGCCTTGACCACTTCCCCCTCTTTTTCATCAGGCACTCCAATGACCGCCACATTCTGAATGTCCGGGTTCCTGTGAAACAAATCCTCCACTTCCGCAGGGAAAATGGCATACCCTTTGCCCTTGATCATGTCTTTAGCTCGATCGCGGATGATCGTATACCCTTCAGCATCCATACACGCAATATCCCCGGTATAAAGCCAGCCGTCTCTGATGGCTGCGGCGGTCTCCAGACTCCGGTTCAGATAGCCTTTCATGACCTGTGGGCCTTTCACGACCAGTTCCCCGGTATAAGCTTCCGCCACCTCAGCCTGCTCTTCGGTTAAGCCGCCTGTCTCAGCCACGGCAAAGGGGAGCCGAGGCATTTCTTCAAGGCCGGTCTCCCTGTCCATGATTTTGATTTCCGTATCAGGGAAAGGAAGGCCGATTGTCCCCAGTTTCCTCACTCCGTCAATGGGATTTCCATTGACAACAGGAGAGGCTTCACTCAGGCCATACCCCTCGATAATAATGGCGCCGGTCAGCTCTTCAAACTTGTTCTGGACTTCAAGAGGTAAAGCGCTGGCCCCGGAGACCGCCATTCTCATTCTGCTCAGATCATAATCCTTTATCTTCGGATGATGGTTCATTTTATTGAAGAGAAGGGCTACTCCGGGCATGATCATTCCGCCCTTCTCAGAGTATTTCTCGATCTGGGCAAAAATCTCGGAATAATCAGCCGGAACCTTGGGGAATAGGAGTTGGAAACCCCCGATACGAATGGCGAGATTCATCACCACCGTCATGCCGAATGCGTGGAATAGGGGCAACACACCGACAAGGCCCGTTGTGTCATCCTTCTTCCAGAGCCAGGCGTCACATTGGGCCGCATTGGCCACCAGGTTCCGGTGAGTCAACATGGCCCCTTTGGGAAGACCTGTAGTCCCACCCGTGTATTGGAGCACAGCCACATCTTCAGGATTAACTTCCACCTTGGGAGGCTTGGGAGGAGACTTGAGCAGATCCGTCAGGTGCAGGCAGTCAGGAAGGAGTTTCCCCTTGGGAATCTTATTTATGAGTTTTCCCAGATAGATTTTCAACCTGGAAAACCCGCATAGATCCACCACGTTCGTTCCGATGACAATCTCAACGTTGGTCTCCTTTACACCCTCTTCTACTTCTCCACAAACAACGTCCAGGACGATCAAGGCCTTTGTCCCTGAATCGCTGAGCTGGTGACGGATCTCCAGTGCCTTGTACGTCGGATTGATGGCCGTGACCGTCACCCCGATAAGGTGGCAAGCATAATAGGCGACCACGAATTGGACGGAACTGGGCAACATGAAGGCACACACATCCCCTTTGGTCAGCCCCAGATTGGTCAAACCGGTGGCAAGGCGCCGGACCATATCCCAAAGTTCACCATAAGTGACAGAAGCACCCAGAAAGCTGATGGCAAGACTTCCCTCGTATTTTTCTACGGTTTCCCGGAGCATATCCGCTAGGGTGCCATCAGGGTATTCAAGGGTCTTAGGCACCTGTGAAGGCCAGTTTTTGTACCAGATCCGATCTTTCACAGATTCATCAGACATAAGCACCTCTCCTGTTGAAACAGTCTTTTAGGCCGGTTCAAAACTCCCTATCAGATCATCTATGTGGGCAATGCCTCTTTCCCGGCAGAAGGCCCCGATCCCTTCCAAGATATCCAGGCCGACACAGGGATTGACGAAATTGGCCGTTCCTACCTGTATGGCCCTGGCTCCGGCAATCAAAAATTCCAGGGCACCCCGGTGATCCATGATCCCCCCTATTCCAATCACAGGGATATTCACACTCTGGACCACCTGGTAGACCATGCGAAGGGCTATGGGTCTTATGGCCGGGCCTGACAGCCCTCCAAAAGTATTAGCCAGTTTCGGTCTACGGCTCTCAATATCTATCACCATGCCTGTGAGTGTGTTGATCAAAGAGAGGGCATGGGCTCCGGCCTCTTCCACCGCCCTGGCGATAGGCCCAATATCCGTCACATTGGGAGAAAGCTTAACAATGACAGGCTTATCCGAATTCTTTAGGACCTCATCCGTCACCCTAGCGGAGATAGCGGGGTCTGTCCCAAAGGCCATACCGCCGCATTCCACGTTAGGACAGGAGATATTGACTTCAAGGGCGGACACCCCCTCCACACCTTTTAAGGCATTTGCCAGCTCTCCGTATTCTTCGATACTGTGCCCGTAGATATTCACGATAACCTGTGTATTCAGGGTCTGAAGCCACGGTATCTTGTCTTTCATGAACGCCTCAAGACCGATGTTGGCTAGGCCGATGGCGTTCAACATGCCACATGGGGTCTCAACTATCCTTGGCGGCGGATTCCCCTCCATGGGCCTTAGTGAGAGTCCTTTTACAATGATACCCCCCAAGAGGTTGAGATCCGTCAGGGCCTCAAACTCTTGACCGTAGCCAAAAGTCCCGGATGCCATAATCACCGGATTTTTTAACTCCAGAGGGCCTAGCTTGACATTTAAATCAGGGTAGGAAGTACTCATAACAGGACTTCGTTCACTCCGTTCACTACCAGTCTAAAACCTTTACCGGGAAAACCGGTCCGTCAGTGCACACATGGAAATAGGTAGGGTCTTCCTTTGAAGAGGTCTTAACAGAACACCCCTGGCATGCTCCAATGCCGCAGGCCATGACGGCCTCCAAAGAGGCCTGGCAGGGGATCCCGCGTTCGAAGGCCATGGCTGCCACCTTTTTCATCATGGGCTCCGGACCACAGGTGAAGATCGATGCCGCATCACTATCAAATTCATCCTGATTCAATCGGGCTTCCAGGAGATCGGTGACCGGACCGGCATGCCCTGCCGAGCCATCATCCGTGGCAATGACAAAATCCATGGTACGGTCCAGAATGAGCTCTAAGGCAATGATTTCAGCGGCCGAGCCAAAACCCATCATCAACTGAACAGGCCCGGTTCTTGTATATTGTGCCAGGAATAGGAGCGGAGCGACCCCGATCCCTCCCGCCACCAGGATGGATTGTTGGTGAGAATCCGGCAGTGAAAAACCCTTCCCAAGAGGTCCCAGGACTGAAAAGTTATCCCCCCCCGATGTCTCGGCCATGATAGCCGTCCCCTTCCCAACGACCCGATAGAGGATGAGCAACAACTCGTCGTCTTGTACAGCGCATATGGAAAAAGGTCGTCTTAGCAGAGGGTCGATTCCCGGACTTACGCGAATCATGACAAACTGTCCGGGCTTCGCCCTGGCGACTATCTCCGGAGACCTTAATCCCATAAGGAAGGTATCATGGGCGATCTCCCTATTGAATATGGTTTCTGTCTTCTGTTCGATCATGGCTGTGCCAAACCATACCCTACAATAGCCTGGGATAAAAGGAATATATTCAATCCCTCACCCTTTTTCAGCAAGCCAGGAAATGAGAATAAAATCCTAATAACAGGTTTGTCGGCGAAGGCGGATAAAAAAAGGCAGAGTCTTTACCGACTCTGCCTAAAGGTTAAGCTGTTAGGATGCAATGTCTGTCTTCTAACAGGCCAAGAAGCAAGGTTAGGTTGATCGTTATTTAGCCAACAGGGCCCCTATTCAAAATCAAACGGCTTCCCAACATGTCGTTTTTTTCTCGGTTGCTAATCTCGTTCCCGTTAGAGGAGATGACCCAGAAAAGATGCACGCTCATTCGAGAAGTCCGTTTTATTGCGAGTTTGATAGATTTTGCAAAGAGCAGTTTGCTTAACGATGCTTTATTTTAAAGCAATAAACGTGCCAAAATAACACGTTAAAATTTTCACATTAAATAACAAGCAGTTACATCATAGGAGGCAAAACGCGCACCTATAAATACCCATATTTTGACAAAAAATGCCGATGTTTTCCTAAAAGAGTTGGCCTCTTTGACAAAAATTGTCAGTTTTTGCTCATTTCTCAAAAGGCTCTGGTGAATATGACAAGGGAGCAAAGGTAAGACGGTTTGTCGGCTATTCAGCCCAATAAAATGCAAGGAAGCGACTTCCTTTAAGGCTGGGAACCTGAACAGATGTCTGCTATTACATGGAGGGCGATCTGATTATCTTAATGTCCTATGTCAGGAATGAGCCGGATCGAAAATGGATGCCTCGTGGGACTCATCCTAAGGGGCTGATGAGAATGCCTTTTCCCTGCGACTCTGGAAGGAATCTTGATTTTCTTAAATCATACTCTGTTTAATGCTGATTTTACCCGCTTCGGCGTCATGGGCATCTGAAACAGCTTGGCGCCCG
>CAZFMX010000068.1:0-17285 GCA_964520425.1 uncultured Desulfobacteraceae bacterium | reverse complement strand
AGGCTGCTCCAAAGCATGCATAAACCTGGTGCCGTTCCACTACCTCTGGGCAGATGGTGACGAATTAAAAGGAGACCCCCTTGCTCCTCATGGATCTGTTGCGCAGATGTAATGCGGACAGGGCCGGGAGATTTATCCGCCATTGTCGGGCTCGGAATCAACGAAAAGATTTTATCACCATTTGTCCTCTTTTCACGGACGGTTGTTCACCCTCACGTTGCAAAAGTTGAGGATGCTGTAGATCCGCGGCGTCAATTGAATGGATGACCTTGAAATACTCATCTGGTGATTTCCAGAAAAAATTCCAAATGACGCAAAAATTCATGCTTTTTTTTGAATCCCCTTGTCATTTTTTTTATACAATGATAGGATTAATTTTTTCGATCAACCGCCTTGTATAGGGATCCAGTGGCATATCCAGGGCCTCATCCAGAGTAACCCAGGAGTAGGCCTGGGCTTCATGGTTCAGAATGACCTTATCCTCATCGGCGTCTGTCTTGCAGGAATAGTCAATGAAAATGAAGTGCATTTTCTTGTAAAATCCCTCATCGAAAACGCACTCCTGCATCATGACGAACTTGAGGTCATAGACATCCAGACCTGTCTCTTCTTTGACTTCTCTGAGCACGGTTTCTTCTATTCTCTCACCCAGTTCGATGTGTCCTCCCGGGACCACATATTTGCCCCCCCATCTCTCGGATTGGACCAGGAGCACCCGGTTATTTCGGTTGAATATCAACGCCCCAACGGTGGGCTCTGGATATATTTGCTCCCTCATGAAACCGTTTTATCCCCCTTCATTGCGATTCGCTTTTTGCTGACCCCCGCGATGTTTCAAGACGACAAAATCAATCACGTCATGGAAGGCACGGCTGATCGTGTTTTTAGATGTGTCTACAGGGTGTCTGAACATGGCTCGAAATTCCACGAATATACGCTTTCGCAAAAGATCGAACACGCCGGGAAAATCCTCCACAGCAAGGATCCCGGAATAGAGCGTTGATGTATATGGTCTAAACAGGAACCTTAGCACGCGAAGAACCACCGTATGGAAACGAAAGTATGTAAACATGAATGATACTTGCAGCCAGGTCCAAAGTCGCAGCCATTGATGTATCGTAGCCTCCAAACCCTCATAGGTGATCCAAGGCGCCCACGGTACTTTCTTGCCGTAAGGAAGGAACAGAAGCAAACAGGCCACAAAAACAAAAAGGAGCCAAAACCGCCTTATCGGGAAAAAGAAATTCTGGACAGAAGGCCCCAGGATCACCTGAACGATCCCGGTCATCAAAAGGGCCAGCACGAGGAGTACAAAACGACTATCAATGAATACCAGAGAGATACTCAAGAAGAGCATGGAAACAGATATAATCGTATAGAATGGAGGCACCTTCGCATGACTGGGGAGAGAAATAGCGCAATTCCTGATCTTCTCTAGTGCCTGATCACAGAGTTGCCCACACATAGGGGCCAATATCCCCACAAGAACACCGAAACCAACGGAAGCAAGAATCATGAAAGGGACTTGGTAAAAGAGATACACATTATAGGTCAAAAGGAAGTAGACGGCCGTCAGCTGACCCAGATTATGAAACATAGCCCCGGTGACGGCGAGTCCAATGGTACCAATCAGTCCTTTTCGCCCGAGAGCATACCAAACCGTTCCCATGATAAAGGTTGCCAGCACGCCGCCGCTCAGACTCAGACAAAGGGATATGAAGGAGAATCCCGTATAAAATCCAACAAGCCACACCCTCAGGAGTGAAAACAAAATGGCATCCATCGTACCGTAACGAATAATCCATACGATAGTGACACAGTTGGCTAGCCCCGGTTTCAGCCATGGAAGAAAAGGAATACGGGGAAGAAACAACTCCAATGCATTGACCGTGATGGCCACAAGCAAGAGTGTCGTCTTGAGAATGATAACACGGTTCTCATCATTCTCCATAGGTAACGGCATCTATCTCCTCCTCTTCAGAATTCGAACGAATGAGGAGAAGAACATGATTAGGCGCGCATATAATCTGCTCATAGGACCTCGATATCCAGCCTGTGTTCACGCAGATCTGATGTCGGCACGGTGAAGAACGAACTCGTACCTTCTCGTCTCTGATCTCTATCTCCAGAGTTCCGTCTACACCATCCACAAGAAACACCCTGTCTTCATCAAGACGATACTCAGCAATCACATCGTCCCCCTTATAGACAACCACTATGTCACAGGACCGTGATTCCATGAAAGGAATGAAGGCTACTGAAACGAAAAGGAGTGCGATAATAATAACAATATCTAACCCGCGCAACAGTCGTGGCCTCTTCATGCAGTCGATTTCTTCTTCGCTGTTCATAGGCATTGAATGTTAGATTTGCCTGAGGCAATCAAGGGCTTGCCCGCCTGTGACAGGTTGGTCGGATAACTAGGAATTCCCATTTGGTTATTCCCGGAAACACTCTCGAATTACGCCAAGATCCCAGTGTCGTGTCCCAGAAATACCTTCCATAATTTTAGCCGGTTCTATGACACGTTGGGGGGACACGGGGGTCTCTTTTCAGTTTCACCACCATCTATCCAGAGGTCGTGGAACGGCACCATAACTTTGCATATTATGAAGCAGCCCCACGAACAATGTACCCACAGCGACTAGCATTCCTTGTGCCTGTCCACCGAACGTTGTCCTCTTTGGGGGCGGTAATAGGCTTGGGCGTCTTCCATGCCCCCTTTGAATCTGTGCAGTGATAGGATCTAGGAAATAGATTCTTTCAAGGGCTCGATTCCCATCCGGTCGATCATCTTACCCAGGCGTTCACCCTTCTTGGCATTTGCTCGATAGAATTCAACGATCTTCTTCACTGATTCCATGGCCTGGGTGTCATTCAAACCTGTTACGAGTTCATTGGCGATGCGAGGACTGGCACCGACATTCCCTCCGACTACCAGACGCCACCCGTCGGCCTCACCGATGAGTCCGACGTCTCTGACCCAGGACTCTGAACACGAGAGTTTACAGCCTGAAACGGCCATCTTGAATTTTCCCGGGAGTTCATAGCCGTGATATTCTGCATCCAGTTTCATGCCCATTCCTAATGCATCCTGTTTACCGATTGAACAAAAGCTGTTCCCTGGGCAGGCCCGGATGCTGCGCACGCATAGGCCCACTGCGGCGCCTTTGTCCATTCCCAACTCTTCCCACACACTGTCGACGTCCTCTTCCTTGAGTCCAACAATGGCGATCCGGGACGCACCGGTGATCTTCATCGCCTGGGCTTCATATTTTTCAGCAACATCCGCCAGTTTTCGCAGAAGGTCAGGAGTCACGACGCCACAGGGAATGTGCGGTGCAATAGCATAAGTCTGCTTGTCTCGTTGTGGTATGGCCCCCTTTTCACCTAGTTTGAGCATCTTTATCACACCCTCCTTTAAATAAATTCACCGATGTCTTTTAATTTCTAGCAATTTTCGAATCAATATTCAAATCAATTCATCATGTTTATTCCCACCATAAAGGAGTAACATTTTAACGCTCTCGCTGTCAGAGTTCAGTCAGCCGATGAAATCATAGGCTAAGGATTCAAGGATTCGAGGGTCCAAGGGTTCGAGTACGACAAAACAATCCCTTGACCCCTTTCTCCCAACTAGCTGAGAGAACAACCTCCAGTATTTACTTGCGCCGGAAAATCATTTATCTTAATATCAATAAAGGCATTTTTTTTGAAGACTTGAGAGAGAAACACAGGCGAACATTCAAACCGAAAACAGATCTATTCCAGTTTTATGAAGTCTTTTCACTCAACATCGAGAGGAGAGTGAAGATGCCTTCCAAGGCCCTCGAAGTCAACATTGAACAAAGTCGTGTTGATGTCACGATAAGCGAAAAGTACGGCACTCTCCAGGAAGTCATGTCCCCATATGAGGGAATCATGGAGGGGCTGAATGTCTTCTTGACGGAGTTATGTCACCCTTACAAAAACTGGCAATTCATCGTGAAAGAGGCTCGAGGCTATGTCCTTGGCTACTATCACCTCCTGAAAACACATCCTAGGGGACCGGATGCAGCAAGTATATACATTGACATCTTCCTTGAAGCCTTGGAGGCCTCTCAGGATGGGGAAGTCAAATCAGATGCTGCGGACAATCTCCTACTCTTCCTCCGAAAGATAATCAAGGATTCAGGGGAGGACCTGCCAAAATTCTTGCCTGTGCTTGATCATGCTTTCCTATCCATTCACAAACTCAAAGATGAAGACTTCCACCTGTTCGTGCAGAGTTTCTACCAAATCGATCGATTGGCCGCCGAGCTGCAGGAAAGGATATCTACTGACAACGGTTTTGATTCCATCAACCCACTTCTCATCAAATACCTGAGATATTCCTATTCTCATTGGCTGAGTCAAGAGGACCCCTTCGAATGGTTTACGAAGGAGACGAATCAATCGTCCACTCGGTCGGGAATAATATGGGACATGTTTAGCCCCATATCCCATGATCATCTCAAAAGATACCAAGACAGACTTGAATCCGCTGTCAACAAAATGGCAAAAGGCTCCGTTGCTCTTTTGAAAGAACTCGTTCAGCTTCCCGGGTACAGACAGATAGTAGGTATCTACAGGGATATTCCTCAAAAGCTTCAAAGAACAGAAAAGGACCCTGCCTGGGGAAGATATTGGAAGCTGATCTTTCTCTTCCGCATCATGAAAGATGCGGGTTTGTCATCAATACATGAAGAGGCATTGAGGGATATCAACCGAACCCTTACATGGCTGATAGATCAAGAAAAACCCGAGGATCTGCAACCATTGATTGGGAAGACCTTTGATATTCTGAAAAAGAATGTCTTGAAATACCCGGGCACCGCCCTCAACTGCGTTCTCAACATGGGGAAAGCCGTATACAAAACGGATGAGAGTGATCTCGTGGACTTCTTTATGGATGCAGTCGTGGACCTTGGATTTCAATCCCCTGACTTCAGAGGTGTAGGCGATAACTGGCAGG
Organism: uncultured Desulfobacteraceae bacterium; assembly: GCA_964520425.1. Taxonomy (GTDB): domain Bacteria; phylum Desulfobacterota; class DSM-4660; order Desulfatiglandales; family HGW-15; genus JAFGFY01. Next base: position 12,292 of record CAZFMX010000068.1, on the reverse strand, counting down.
TGCGCATCAATGCCGCCCACATCCAAAACATCCGGACCTGGTTGGAACTCATTGAGCTGAATCCAAAATGGTCCAAGAAATTACTTTCTTCCCTGATTATCCATCTCTCCTTGGGGGGTGTATTCATACGGGATACGGACCTCTTCTCCCGTGATATCACCGGTCTTCTAAACAGCGATATCACACCGGTCTATAATCTGGTCAAGCAGTTGACCCGGCTCTTCCCCGCCTATTTCAACGATATCGGAGCGGAGGGGCAGCTGAGGGAGATCTCCACCAAGATAGATGAGATCTGTTCTCGAAAAGATGTACTGATACATTTTCTGAGAAAACAAAGCCATGTAGAAAGCAGCAATCAGATCATCAATCTGATGGAAGGAATCCTGGAATTCTGGAGGACTAAAAAGAAAAGGGGTTTTAAGCCCTTTATCCCTTCAAGCGTCTATCAACAGATCGAGACGGAAGGGCCTTATGTGGATGGGATTCACGTAATAATCCGGCACCTCTTTCAACAAGAAGGGATCGCCAGAATCAGTGATCTCTTGAAGATTCATGAAGAGCAGATAAAGCATGTTGCGAGTGAGATACCAGGGATATCAAAAACGGATCAGGAGCGCGTGGAACTGGCCATCAGCCTCTACAGGCTTCTCTATCAGAAATACAACCTGGGATATCTGGAATTGGAGAACCATCTCAAGCAGATTCAGCCCAACACCTTTCCGGATATTGACAAGCTCCGAACAGCCCTTGATGAACCGAACTATGAGAAGCGGCTTATCAGATTACTGGCATACCTTGAGATCCTGAAGGAGACTGTGCTCTCTTCCGAGGAATTCGAAATCAGGGAGGATATATATCATAAGAGGCACTTCACCGTAGATATTCCCTCCATGTATGGGAGTTATCACGAGATGAAATTCGATGCCCTGGGCCTTACCTTTCGTCTCGAAGCACTCGTGAACATCTTGTTCGAGGAGCTTGTCGACAAGATCGACCTTGAAGTTATTACGAGGGACACCTTTTCCCAAATCTACGACTATCTGACCCTTTTCTATCAGGCCCTGAAACTGGGCGGCATCCTCTCCGCAGAGATGGAGAGTCAGCTGGACCTCCTTTCCCGAGCCCTCGGTGTGATGGATTTTTCTTTCACCCAATTTCTCGATATTTTTCGAGGCCTGTCTCAGGCTGTCAGGAACATTGTAAATGATTACTACAACAACATCCATGAACCGAATCTCATCAAGATACTCCAGCAGCTTCCCGCTGATGTCCTGCTTCCCAAGTACAGGCCACAAGAAGCGGACATGGAACAGGACAAGCTTGTCCACAGGGTAACAGAAATTTTTTTGAGGGAAAGAATCTCATCGGCTCTGGGACTTCAGCAACTTGATCTTTTCCTGAGCCGGATCATGAAAACGCTGTTTCAACAGGCAGACAGACTCCGTCCCGAAAGGCTGCAGCAACTCTTAAACTATGATCCCAAAAAGGCCATTACGCCCATAAACCCCGTAAAGAAGCCGGTGTCAGGTGTGATCTATCTCGGCAACAAAGGACTGAATCTTGTCAGGTTGAGTCGATATGGTTTTCCCGTGCCTCCAGGTTTTATTATCACCACCGAGATCTTCAGAAGACGCGAGGTCATCGATTCATATTCACCGGCGGAAAAGAACCTGAAGGCTCAATTGGCCCTCGAGATATCTAATCTTGAGAGGTTGACGGGCAAATCATTTGGTGATCCCAAGAATCCCTTTCTTCTCTCCGTCAGAAGCGGCGCCCCAATATCCCAACCCGGAATGATGGATACATTCCTCGACGTGGGAATCAATGAGGATATTGTTCAAGGAATCATCAAACTCACAGGACAGGAATGGTTCGCGTGGGATTGCTACAGGCGATTCCTTCAGTCCTACGGCATGGTCTTTGGACTCCCCCGAAATGATTTTGATGACATTATTGCTCGATTCAAAAAGGAACTGGGCATTCCCTATAAAAGGGACTTTACCGGAGATCAGATGGAAAAAGTGGCCCTTGCCTATAAGAGTTTCATACTCGATCACACCATTAAGATCGAAGAATCCCCCTTCGAGCAACTCTATGTCTGCATAACAAAGGTATTTGACTCGTGGAACACATCCAAGGCAAAGACCTATCGGAAGATCATGAGGATCTCTGATGACTGGGGAACGGCCGTGACGGTACAGACCATGGTCTTCGGCAATCTATCCCAACAATCAGGCGCGGGCGTGGTCTTTACGCATAGCCCACGATGGTCAGGAGACATGGTCAATCTGTGGGGAGATTTCACTCTAGGAAACCAGGGTGAAGATGTGGTATCAGGTCTGGTGAATACTCTTCCCATCTCCAGGAAACAGGCCGAGGCCGAAAACAGGACAAACGACATCACCCTGGAGATTCATTTTCCGGAGATCTATCACACCATGAGGGAATTGGCCAAGGACCTTATCTACAACAGGAAATGGGGGCCCCAGGAAATGGAGTTCACTTTTGAATCAATCCGGAAAAAGGACCTCTACTTTCTCCAGACCAGAGATATGGCCATCCGGGAGAGGAAAAAGGTCCTGTCTTTTGTCACGACTCCGGAGACGGAGTCTGCGAGATTGGGTCATGGAATTGGCGTGAGTGGCGGTGCCATGACGGGAAGGGTGATCTTTAATCTCACCGAACTCGAGGAATGGAGAAAAAAGGAACCCGAGACGTCTTTAATCCTTGTAAGAGGAGATACGGTCCCGGACGATATAAAGGAAATCTACGGAGCGGACGGGTTGCTGACAGCCAGGGGAGGCTCCACCTCCCACGCAGCCATTGTCGCCCATAGGCTGGGCAAGACGTGTGTGGTGGGAATTCCGAACCTTCTCTGCCTGGAAAAGGACAGCAGCTGTTCCCTGGATGACATTCACCTTTCTTCGGGAGACTGGATGAGTATAGATGGGAGAGAAGGGTCGGTCTATTCAGGGAAAATGGAGATGGAAGAAGTGGCGAGGAGGTAGTCATCATGGAAAAGATGCCTGAGTATGGAAAAGGAGATGGAATGTCCCTGGGGATAAACGGTCTTGGAAGAATCGGCAAGTTGACCCTTTGGCATCACGTGGGGCGCAAATACTTTAGTGAAATCATTATCAATATGGGGAGAAGAGTGGGATCTTCCATTGCGGATCTGGCCCATTACATAGAGAGAGATTCCACCTACGGCTCCCTTCATACCTATCTGTATGGCCACAGGTCGAAACGTCTCATTGCGGACCTGAATGATGAAAATGGAACCATGCGAATAGATGGGGTTCCTGTCAGGATTCTCAGGGATTCAAGAAATCCCAAAGACATTGACTGGGATGCACACGACATAAAACTTATTGTAGATACGACGGGTCAATTCCTTGATCCCACGCTGCCTCCGGATCATGCCGGTGGCTCCATTAGAGGACATTTCGATGCCGGCGTCCAAAAGGTTATTGTTTCCGCACCGTTCAAGATAAAAGACAAGAGTAAATCCATGCCTGAGGATGCCGTCACCACGGTCATGGGAATCAATGACAATGATTACGATCCCCGTGTCCATCATGTGATCTCCAATGCATCCTGCACGACCACATGCCTGGCCCATATGATGAAGCCCCTCATCGATTCCTTCGGTCCAAAGAAGATATTGACAGCCTCCATGGCCACGGTCCACGCAGCCACCGGATCACAGCAGGTCCTGGATCGGCCCGCTAAAGCGGGGGTCACGGATCTGCGAAAAAACAGGAGTATCCTGAATAATATCATCCTGACCACAACAGGCGCTGCCAACACCCTGGCCCTTGTCATACCCGAGATGAAACAGATCGGGTTTATCGCTGAATCCGTAAGGATTCCCACCACCACCGGCTCCCTTATTATCCTAGTCGTCAATCTACAGGAGGAGTCATCAGGAGGCTCTATCCGAAGGGACACCATCAATACAATCTATGAAGAGGCATCGAGGAATGATCCGAACGGCTATCTACACTACACGGAAGAGCAGAATGTCTCAGAAGATATTATCGGGGTCCCCAGGGCCGCCGCGATCATAGAGGGGCATGAGACCCACACCAGGACAGCAAATGTTTCCATCGACTTAAAGAAAGTGGAAGGAATCAGAAAAGAGCTTCTCGCGCAGGATGAACAGACACTGGTAAAGATCCCCATTACACAGGCCGTCATCTACGGTTGGTATGACAATGAGCTGGGATGTTATGTCAATATGCTCGGTGATCGTACGGTCTCTATCGCAGAGAATATGTGATGGGCTTGTGCGACTCCCAACTTCAATAGAGACAATCCAAATCCAAGAATTTCACGAGGGAGTCAACTCACAATAGAGGACTCATGCCTGGTAATAAAGTAATACGAGCAGTTCTTATCCTCGCCATAGCTATTCTGGGGGCAAAGTTTCTGTGGACCGGTTTCTTTGCGGTCAAAGCCGTTGACACAGCAAACAAGGTCCAAATCAATATCGCGGTGAAAGATGTTGAAAGAATAGTCCTGATCCTGGATATACTTTGGGATGGCTATGATCTTGACAAAACCGACGATGAAACGTTTAAGACAACAGACTACGATCAATTCTGTGAAAAGATAGAGGAGATCATGGACCAATACAGCGGTATGCCGTCTAATCTCCCAGACGGAAAAAACTTCGCAGGTTTCTCCTATAGCGGTTCCAAGAGTACTTTCCTTATTACGGCGAAAGCGAAAGACAAGAATCATACGCTCATTCATGCGACACCCGATAGGGTGTGGCATGAGTAGACATCTTTGTTCAGAAGGATCTCTCTTATTTCGGGATCAAGAAATTAGAAAGGAGATTGAATCGACATGACGGATAAACCTTCCTTTTATCTCATTCTGAGCAACCCAGAAGATTTGGTTCTGACACGATTGGCTGAAATTCTGTGCCAAGCTTTGGGGATCCCTCGCTTGGACGCTACCACGCGGGTCAAGCGTTTTTGGGGACTTCTTAATAAGACAGGGAGACTTGAGAAGGCGGAAGAGCTGAAACAAACCTTTGATGAGGTCGGGATCGATACTTTTATCATGCCAGCCAATGACCTGATGAAACTTCCTTCTCCAAGGATTTTGAGAAAAGCCGTTCCAGAACCTCAAGGGCTTACTTTTCAACACGAAGGGAAAAATGGATCGTTGTCTTGGGATCAGATCGTGCTGCTTTGCGCCGGGCAGATCGGCGAGACGGAAAAGGTGACACAAAACCTGCCACGTGATGGGAAGGCCAAGAAGTGGTTGATGAGAACCGGAATATCTCCGATAACTGCTGTGGCCATCTCATACGAGCGTTCAAAGAAAAGGCAAGTCACGAAAGAAAGAACAACCCAGAGTTTCTATCTTGATATGATCACGAGGGATGCCTCAAAAAGCGTGAGAGTAATCGGAGAATCCTTCGACTACACCTACCTCGAGGATAGAATGCAGCATAATGTCCTTTTCAATTTCAAGAACTTGGTGAAGGATGTTGCCGGCTTCCTGCCCGATGTAAGACGAAACCGTGGCCTGCGTGCCATGGAAACGGAACCGACCATGCGAAATGTCGTATATGATAGCGCGAAAGATTTTGAGATGGAGAAGCTGTGGTTGGCCCAGTTGCACAAAAGCGACGTCCATTGAACCACTTCAGTATGTTGGGCGTTCTCCCACCTTTCCCATACCTTCACATAAAAAAGTCTGCAATTTCAACCTGAAAGGGCAAAATTGAGACTCAAAATTCACCTCAACGGTTAAATATGAGACTTTTGTGCAACAATGATGGGAGAATTCGTTGAAAGGTCTCTTACTATTCCCATTAACAACTCATTCCTAACCACTGGCCATAGACCAGTAAGTCTTGCTTGAGGGCGAGGCCCTGCCCTTCCTTTCCACCCTCCGTAGCATTGCTACTGCGGTGGACGGCAGTCTTCCACCTTTCTTGTCCTTTAGTCTTCAGCCTTTAGCCTACAATCCTAATTTCCTTTACCGCCGTCAGCCTGTTCCAACCGTCCATAGGTCTATTGGACACGATTTTGTAACCCAGTGACTCGACTAACTCAGATACATCTTCACTGATCTGCCCAGCCTTAACCTCTATGGCCAGTTCGGGCTCATGAAGGATATCAATGATGTGTTTTGTATGTGTGGTGACGAATTGGCTGTTATTAATGAGTCTAAGTTTGAGTTCCACAGATTCCATGATTATCGTTCTCTTTCTAATATACTGGTGGTTAATGAGAGTGGTGACAATGAAGCTCGTCACCGCCTCGATAAACCGGGATCTTCGACAAGCGGTGGAGAAAGAAAGATTTAGGATTAACCCTCGGCTTCCTTCTCCAGTTCATCCAGCTTGTCCGGATCGGAAATGGCGATATCCACCAGGGCTTTGGGAATAGCACTCTGTTCGCACATTACTCGAATATCCTTCTCCACATCAGAAAACTCCAGGATTTCCCGAATCCCTTCGATGTATTCGAGCATATCGTCCGGGGTGATGTCGTCCAGGGCCGGACCTGCCGCTTCAGCCGCTTTTTTGGCGGCCAGTTCTTCTTCTTTTCTCTTCTGTTCCGCCAGCTCTTCTTCCATGGCCTTTTTCACCGCATCGATCGCGGATTGCTCAATACCGCCGAGTTCCATGATGAGTGCTTCCGTAGCGTTTTCTTTGAGAAGACGTTTGATCCGATCTTCTTCCGAAGCGTTTTCCAGTTTCGCGAATAACTCCTTAACCCTTTTTCTTTCCGCGAGTTCCGCGTCTATTTTGGTTTTTACGGTATTGTATTCTTCCTGTGATATGCCTAAGACCTCCATGATGACTTGAGGCTCAAAAGATTCGGAGAGAAGATAGCGTATTCCAGGTTCTCCTGCGAGATCTTTGGCCTTCGTTATCATCAAATCTGTTTTTTTGGTTGCGACAATCTCATCCACATCGGCCCTGTGTTCCGAAGCCAAAAAGGTCGTCCAATCCTTGCCCAGGTCATGGATGATTCTCATGGCCGCGGAATAGGTGTCTTCGATGTCATCCAGGCTCAGTGCGGAAATTGCCTGGTCAAAATCCTTCATGAACGGTCTTCCCACACGATCGCGTGCTTCTACAGCCTCTCTCAATCGCAACCAGTTTCCACCGCTTTTCGATACATTATAGCCGGTTTGATCCAACTCATCGGCGATTTTCCGGGCTGTCTCCAGCCTGTTTGCTTCAGAAAAGTCCTCATCAGAGTATCCCTGAATCTGCTTTTCCATAAGAATCCATAAAGGTTCTTTACCTTCAATGCGATTTTCCGCCATGATTTGTCCTTTCGAGTGTTAGGTTATTTAGTGCCCATTCATAAACGGCTTTTTTGGCCAATCTTTGCGTCACGCTTCAGATTGTAATCCTCGGAATACTCTAATGTATTCCAGTTGTTACAGTCTTCGCGTTCCTTGACCTTTACTAAAAATTCTCGTTTCTGAATCGACACTATTTAAATATATAGGGAATTGCTTATCCGATGGGGGATTATAGGGAAAACCCTCTTTTGCGTCAAGCAAAACGGAGCCCCCTTCGCCAATAGCCATTGCTGATACTATGTCGCGTCAAGAGGCTCCCCGTGCTGTGGCACGGGACAAGCCAGCGCGCCAGGGAAGGCTGAAGAAAAGACAAGTCAAGGAGGAAGAAGTGGAGGGCATTTCCTCTGGACACAAAGCTGATGTGGACGATTCCGCAGTCAATACATCGGCAAATGTCACATTTCCAGAGGGTTTTTTCCGACAATGGTCGAAGCAAATGTGGGGGCGAACATGATATGCCCGAACATAATCGGTTTATCCACCCTTTTGAATTTCAAGGGGCAATGCAGCACATTCGCCGGAACATACACCCATGTGGTATTGGTGATGATATGGGTCTCCGCGTCCTCACCCTCACCCATGGTAAACTCGACCTCGGCCTCGAATTCCTCAAAATTCATTGGATCGCCGCCAATAAAGTAGAGAATTTCAGAGACGGCGTGCTTATGCCCTTCAGGTATCATTTCGTAGGGGTAATAAATAGGACGCAGGACCTGTGTGAGAGGCTCATCCCACCCTTCTACGGGGGCCTCCTGCCCCATACCGATGTATACCGGGGCGTCTTCAGGTGTACCGGGATGTATGATTCCCCAGGGATTTTTCAGAAAATATTTCCCGTATTTTGTTTCTCCCATGTTCATCCTCCTTCGAAAAAAAAAGGATTATCACTAAAGGGGCCAAGGATTCTTCGCACTCGCTTCGCTCAGCTCAGTCCCACTCCTTCGGGCCGGGTTCCCGGTTTCAAGGGGTCAAGGGGTTGTTGCACTCTAATCCTTGAATCCTCGAACCCTTAGCGAATAATTTCATTTGATCCGAATAGCTTCTTGGCTTTTCCTGCGACCAACTAATCTGAAATCATGATACATCACAGAATCTCGAAATTCATGACTTTTCTCGGGTCGAAACCCGCGTCCTCCTCAAAAATGGGCTCCCGGGTGCCGCCTTCGCCAACGAGCATGACTTCAACCTGTATGATGGGTCGGTCAAGCCGTGTAATTTCCAACGGACAATGGGGGAGTCCCGGGGGTAAAGAGACGATGGTAGGCTCTGTAAAAACGTGTTTCTCCAACTCCTCTCCAAAGTAAAAAACGACTTCACCGCCAAAGTCCTTCGGATCTTCCGGATTAGTACCATACCAGGCGATGAATTCCTGAAAATTATGAGTATGACATGGATTGTCGCCTTTAAAGGGTTGAGTAACGAATTGGTGACCGATGGTAAAATCATATCCGAGTTGCTGATGACCGATCATAAGACCGTCAAAAACAACACTGCCATTTGATTTCATTGAAAGCCGCAAGTGCGGAGGATGGTGGATATACTGGTCATATTTCGTGCCCATTTCTTCACTTCTCCTACCTAGTGTCCATCCATAAACGGCCATTTTATCCTATCTCTGTGTCACGCTTAGATTTTAATCCTCGAAATACTTCAATGTATTGATGCCTGTCCCGTTGATTTTAATCAACGGGAGGGTTAAAATCTTCGCGTTCCTTGATCTAGAACAAAATTTCTCATTTCCGGATGGACACTACCTAATTAATAAAGTCTCCAATCTCTTCCTGTTTCTGTCACATCCCGGCCCTTTCAGTGTTGAGGTCATTCAATGACTACATGACCGAACCGCCGGATACATGGAACACTTGACCGGTGACGAAGCTGGTCCTATCCGATGCCAAAAAGGTGGTGGCATTAGCAATGTCCTCCGCGGTGGCGATTCGACCAAGAGGCATGAGCTTAGCAAATCTCTCCCGATTCTCCTGCTCCTCTTCCGGTGTCAGGGGGGGCAGGCCCTCCCTGAAAACGGCGCCGAATTTGGTGGGGGCCGGCCCCGGGGCCACGCAGTTTACTCTTATACCGACGCGGGCTTCATCCATGGCCAGCTGTTTGGTGAAAAGATCCATGGCGTACTTGGACATAGCATACATACCGACGCCCATCTGGTATTGGTGTGTGCTGCCTGAACCGATATTGACGATAACCCCGTATTTCTGTGCCCTCATCTGGGGCACAACAGCCTTACAGACATTCATCGTGCCGAAGAGGTTGAGCTTCATCTGTTTTTCCCACATGGCGCCGTCCTGTTTGTCAATGGGGGTATTATCCTTATGGAGAATGCCGCCGGCGACATTGCAAAGAATGTCGATTCTGCCGAATTCGTCGATCACGCTTTTGACTATTCCTTCAACTTCGGCGGCGTCGGTAATATCCGCCTTAAGGGCGACGCTTTTGGCGCCGAGCTTCTTGACCGCCGCGGCCGTCATTTCCACGTCCTCCATGACAATATCGGTCACTGCTACGGCCTCACACCCTTCTTTGGCGAGCAACAGAGCCGTCTCCTTCCCAAAACCGATCTGGCTGCCGGCGCCGGTTACCAGCGCTACTTTGCCTTTGAAACCAAGATCCATCGTTGTCTCCTTCGAGATCTTTGAAAAACGTCCTCTTTTGCCCAATCTTCCGTCGTCGCCCAAGGCTATGACGGGACAAGCGGCGTCAGGCTTAAATATTAATCCTCGAAATACTAAAAGGTATTCCTGGTTGTCCCGATGAAAATCGGGAGGGTTAAGATTTTCGCCTTCCTTGACCTTGAACAAAATTGAGCATTTTTCACAGGTCTCTCCTTCATTTAATGTATTAAAATAGTCACACAGCTCTGTGTCAACTTATTATCTCAGGCTTTATTCAGAGGGTGGAGGCTCAAAAGCGACTAATCTTGCCGTATCCCAATGCTCTGTCAGCAGCCCATCCTTTACAACCCACATGTCGAACCAGGTGGTGGTATAGGGATTGCCGTTTGCGTCGTTGTAGGGGCGAACCGTGGCTAGTACAACTAAATCACCCTCTGCAATCATATCGATAAAGTTGGCCATTTTCTCTTGAACCGGTTTCGGTTGGGCTATTTGTCTGAAAAAGGTCAAAAAGCCGTCCAAACCCGTATTAGCCATGGGATTGTGTTGAATATAATCTTTGGCCAGATATTTGGGCGCTTCTTCCACCTGTTGGGCATCCAGCAAAACACGCCACATGTCATATACCAAGCGTTTATTGGCCGCGAGTTGCGGATCATTACTCGCTAATGAGGTTTCATAATCGGGATTTTCCTTGGTTGGCACATAGTTTCGAGGTGTCATCCCGTCCGGAAGAGTGCCGTGGTCCCAGTGCTCGGTAATCTTGCCGTCTTTGACGCGGAACATGTCAAACCAAGTGGTGGTATAGGTTTGGCCTTTAGCGTTGGGATTCTCTTCTTCATCCACAAAGGCCAGAGCAACCAAGTCCCGTTCGGCCACAATCGCCACAAGGGGGCTTTGTATGCGGTCGGGGATTGGCAAGGGTTCACCCAGGCTGGAAAAGAAGGCCAGAACGCCGGCGCGGCCGGTATCCGCCATGGGATTGTGTTGAATATAGTTTTCGTCCAGGTATTCTTTGGCTGCTTCTACATCACGGGCGTCAATCAGGGTGCGCCACATGTCGTAAACCAAGCGTTTATTGGCGGCAAGCGTCGAATCGTCACTGGCGAGCAAGGCCTCGTGATCAGGGTTTTCCGTGACCGGTACCGCCGGCTTCAGTACGGGCGGAGCGGTTTGTTCTTGAGTCGCCTTGGCCGGTGCTGTTTCAGTAGTGTCGGCTTTTTCAGGTGTAGAGTCTTGTCTGGAACAACAAAGGAACGTAGCACTCAGAAAGCAAAGGCTTAATAGACAAATCATGTTTTTTTTCATGACATCCTCCCTTATCTAAAGTTGAACGGACAAGAAATCCCTTTTCAACACAGATCATAGAGGTCTGAGAATCGCTCTTCCGGGACAGGCGTCACCGTCTTTCAGTTTCAGCGGAAGGAAGATCAATTCATATTCGCCTGGCGCGACTCCATCTAGGGCAACAGCTTCCAGAATATATACGCCTTTTTCAAGAAAAGCTCGATGGGTGGCCACAACACTCTCCTCATTACGGAAATCGCCTATGGTGATATTATCCAACCCCACCATGCGGATCTTCTTATCGGCAAGGTACCTGGCCGCCTCGATGGAGATATAGACATAGTCCTCCACAAACTCAGGAGACTCATATGTCACTGGTGAATTCCGGGTTTTCAGCAATATCCGTTCTCCCTCCTGAATTTCATACGGTTCAAGCTCTTCAACAGTCACGAGAGCCGGATCCTTTATCTCAATCACCCTGGCCGGTCCGACCGTGGCATCTAGCGGCATATCCGTTATCGTGGAGCCACCGGGAATAAAATGCAGGGGGGTATCCACATGCGTCCCGGTATGAGAGATAATCTCAAGCATCGACATGGTCACTTTGTCACCATTATTCACATCACTTATGCGATAAATTTTCGGTGGTCTGGGATCTAAAATCAAATAATTCATATCCGGTTTTAGGGTAACCGTAATATCGATCCAATCCTTCGATGACATAGCGTAATCCTTTCTTGACAAGGGCTCCATTATTTGAGGGAGAGGATAGTGGAATCGGGTTTTTGTGTCAAGTTTGATTTGCACATACCATATTGTGGATGGTATATTGGCGCCTAATTTTCTAGTGAAATAGGAGCCAAACGAGTAAGAACTCATCCCGCATGGGGGGAAGCCTCAGGAAGCCTCCTCGGAGGAGGCTCGAAAGGCAGAGGCTTTTCTGTTGTGACTGGTGGGAGGCCACCGTCTTTTCGTGACTTATTTGTGGGGGAAGCCCTGGCTTCCCCCCGCGGAGCGGGGGGGGGGACAGCGGG
>CAZFMX010000067.1:0-17901 GCA_964520425.1 uncultured Desulfobacteraceae bacterium | reverse complement strand
CATTGGTCTTAAAACCGCTCTCTATGAGAGGGAGCCATGAAAGCTCTTCCGGAAGGCCGGCCTTTTTAAGGGCTTCCACGATAAAGGGACGGTACTTACCGGATCGGCGATATGAGGCCAGAAAAAAGTCCCTTTCCCGCCCCTTGAATATGGCCAACTCCTTTTCCACATGCACGTTCATCAAAAGGGGAATCTCCTTATGGTCCCCATTCGCTACGGTGAAACGCGATGCATAAACTTCAACAATACGTCTCGAGATGGTGATACGAAGATCTTCCTTTTGCTGAAGGATCACCGGATCCTCCTCCGTATTCACTTTCAAAATAAGAGAATAGGCCTTGTCCAGGGCGGCAATGGCATTATCCAGGTCCCCCCGTTCCCAGAAATCGCTTGAAGCTTGATAAAACTCCAGGGCGGAATCAAGGATTTCTTGATTCGACATGGCGGGAGGCGCAGGAGGAGATGGGGGCACTGTCTCCTCAGCGGTTTGAATGTCAGTTTCAGGGGAAATGGGTTCTTCTGAATCCTGGTTTGATGCAGATCTGCCTCTCCCCTGTCCTGTGCTTTGACCCTCTGTGATCTCAGAGGCAGAAGCGTCCGTCTCCGAAGTATCACCTTCGGCTCCGATCATTTGAACGTCAATGGGATTTTGTTTTTCTGAAGTTCCTTGTGAAGTTGCACAACCCGAGCAAATCAGAAGGCTCAAAAACAGTAACAAGCGGCTCAGCCAAATATGTGGTGACATAGGGATACAGGTTCTCCGTTCTTCTTTATCGAAATCCACCGAATGCGTCGTTAAGCGATACAAAGGCAGGAAAGGTGCTCATGTCCGACTCTTGAGGGCAATAACATTCCACATCCTTGTGAGTTTCCAAATCGTACAGAAGAGATTGATTTTCAGCAAGACTCTTTTTAAGCATATGTTTATATCAACAAAGTAAAGTATAGAATAAAATGCCTAAATCGTCAATAGCCTGGATGATTCTGAAGAAGATAGATCATCCTGTCCGTTGAACTGAGGCCTGTGTGGATCAGGCTTGATCAGTTCGTCTTTTCAGGGTATAGTATCAAGCCCTATAAAAGGGCATCAGATGTATATGAGTTTCTCATTATGATATCGAATAAAGCCGTGAATCCACCACCAACCACAGACAACGCATCTCTTCTCCCCCTGCAAAAGAAGAGAAAGGGGACAAAGACCTGCCTTGCCTGCGGAACATCGGGTATCAATGGAAGAAAACGTTATTGTTCCCGAGAATGCCGACAGAAGATGATGTGGGTTCTTTCCCTTTCCAAAGGATTACTCAAAGTCTTCAATGCCAGGTATGCTGCTTTCTCTTTCACTAAAAACCATGTAATCCTTGATGTCCTTCCTGCCTGGGCAAAAGAGATTTCCAGGTTTACGAATAGGAGGGTATCAGGAAGCAAGCCTGCAGAGGATCTGAAAAGGCTCATTCTCGAATCCGGATGCAAATGGTACAGCATTGTCGACAACAATTCCAAGAGTTATGCGTCGCTGAGCCTCCTCAACGAAAACCACTGCAAAAAGGTGACCCTTGATGACATCAAACCAAACAATACACTTCGTCCGAGGTTTTCCAAAGACGAAAGGGCGTCTATGAATATCCTTCAGCTCAAAATGGAAGAACTGATCTCCGATGGAAAATCGTCGAAAATAAGGTCATCCTACAAGAAATTGGCAAAGATTTATCATCCTGACGTAGGCGGGGACGCGGAGAAATTCAGAAGACTGAATGAAGCGCATCAGCAAATGCTATCGTGGTCAGAGAACCCTCAGTTCACTTCGAGAAAGGCCCTTCTCGATTGCTGGTCATTTGATGGATCCACCAATAAATGGTCCCCGCCCTTATGATTAGACATCAAGACGAGGATCTATTGGCTTGTATGATGTATCTTCTGATCAACTAAGAAATGAGGCATGGGCTGTTCTCTCAAGACGATATCTCAAAAAGAGTTCCACTGAATCCCACAGTGATCTGAACTTTGAGGGTTTACGCCTCAGAACTGACCGCAGAATGTTCAGCTCATTTAGAAAGAACGGCCCCTTAAACCCTCAAAGTTCAGATCACCGCCACTGGCCCCTATAGATATCGTCTTGAGAGAGCAGCCCGTGCCTCAGTGTACTTCATAAAATTCGAGAAGGCATCAAACCAGCAGAAAAAGTAGTCTCTATGCAGTCAGTCAAAAAAATGCTTGAGCAACATGCGGTGATAACTTCGGCCCCTTGTCGGATCGACTCCGGAGGGACGTGGGACATTAAGGCCCTGGCGCTCCCTCTTGAACCGGCAAAGCCGGTCACTGTAAACATGGCCTTGAACCTGAGGACCTGGGTCTCCCTTTTCCCCCATAGGGACGGCTGGATCAAGATCTCTTCTGAGGGATTCCCTCATGGTGAAGAATACCCCTGTGAAAATCCTTCCTTTGACTCCAAGTTCGGTCTGTTCTTCGCCGCGGTGTCCCACTTTGGACTACACGGTCTCCGAATCCATATCAGATCTGACTCACCTCCAGAGTCTTCCCTCGGCGGTTCCAGCACCGCCCTGATCGCCCTCCTGAAGGCCTTATCCGAATTATTATCCCCTTTGGATCAAAAGAAGCGATCCAAAGGAGAAATCCTGCATCTCGGGTATCACCTGGAAGACGGTGTGAGTGGTGGGTACTGTGGGATGCAGGATCAGGCGGCAGCAGTCTATGGGGGTGTGAATCGATGGACCTGGTCTTATGGAAAAAAGGGCTCTTACCTTAGAAGAAAACCCCTCCTGAATGCCAAAGGCCAGAGAGAGTTGTCCAAGCGTATTCTTGTGGCCTTCAGCGGTAAGAGGCATGTTTCATCCCGCGTAAATCGAGTCTGGGTCAACGACTTTCTTTCCGGCAAAACGAGAGCCGGCTGGATAGAAGTCAACGGTGTGGTCGGTTTGCTGGCTGAGGCTTTAGAAAAAGAGGCATGTGACGAAGCGGCGAGACTCTTGAGGGAAGAGATGGCCATTCGTCGGAAGATAACCCCTGATGCCTTGATACCTATTACCGAAAGACTGATCGATCAGGCAGAAAAGATGGGATGTGGAGCCAGGTTTGCGGGTGCGGGGGGAGGAGGCTCTCTCTGGGCCGTCGGTGAAAAGGACAGGATTAAGGACCTCAAAGGAATTTGGGACAATACCTTGGCCCCCTTAAGAAGCGGCGGGGTCTTGGAATGTACCATTGACTCCATGGGGGTGAAATAGAATAAACAAGGTATCGGAGAGCTTCAACGGACGCCGGAAGCTTTCGGTTATTCAGACTTTTTCCTCTTCCAATATGGGTTCATCAGATCTTCAAAGATAGATAAGGCTGCCTCAGAACCCTGGCCCGCGGCGGTGACAATCTGTTTGTAACCCCCTTCCACATCACCCGCGCTGTAGATACCGCTGATATTCGTCCTATGCCGCTCGTCCCGGTTGATGTACCCTTCCGGGCTCAACTCCACACCCACCTTTCGGGCCAATTCTACGGAGGGCTCATACCCAATAGCAATGAAGACGCCATCAACCGCCAGTCTGCTGCTATCACCGGATGGATGATGAAGAAGTATAACCTCCTCCACCCGATCCTTTCCCGCGATTTCCTTGACCTCGGTTTCTAACATAACAGGGATATGGCTTTCAAAAAGGCTTTTGGCCAAGTGTTCTTGAGCCCTCAATGTATCCCTTCTGTGAACAAGAGTCACATCCACACCAATATGGTGGAGGTGAAGAGCCTCGGTCACGGCGCTATCCCCTCCTCCCACTATGATCACCTTTTTGCCCTTAAACAAGGGGCCGTCGCATGTACTGCAATAGCTGACGCCCCGACCTGAAAGACGTGTTTCGCCAGGGGCGCCCAAGGATCTGTGCTTGGCACCGGTGGCTAGAAGAACAGCTTTGGCGGTGAATCTTCTCCGGCTGGTCATAACTGTCATCGGGATCCCTGGTTTGATCTCCATGACTTCTTCACCAGGGAATATATTCGCGTATTCCAGAGCATGGCTTACCATGATATCCACCAGTGTCTTTCCCCCCACCTGAGAGAATCCGGGATAGTTTTCAACAATTGGCGTAGTAGCCACCTGCCCTCCCAGAGCCCCCTTTTCAATGACCACGGAATTGAGTCCGCTGCGAGCGGCATAGATACCCGCCGTCAGTCCCGCCGGTCCTCCCCCTACAATAACGAGATCCGCTTCGACTTCTTCAGCGTCACTCTCGGGGATATACACAGTCTGCTGTTCCATCTTCTCCAGTGAGGCCATGAACAGTTCTTCAGGTTGGGCACCTTGGGCAATAAGAACATCGTTGGCAAAGGTCTGTGGAACACTGTGGGCGGAATATTTCTCTGCCATCTCAGGGTACGCCTGTATGTCAATGATCTCCAGAGATATGATCTCAGGCCTCTCAACAGCGGCTTTCAAGACATTTACGGCCTGCTGTGGGCAGTAGGGACAAGTAGGACTCACAAAAACCTTGATGTTACGGGATGAGTCTATTCTTTGAAGCACCTTCTTGGATTCCGGACTCAGGCCGGTCTCTCCGTACCCCATGATTAGGAGGGCTTCTTCGAAGGTCCGCCCCTCCTCTCCAATAGGAGCTCCCATCCACCGTATGTTGTAGTGCTTAGGATCAAGGAGTAGGGTGGGAGAAAAGTCCGCGTTCCATTCACGCGCCACCTTGTGCCCCAGATCGTATTCTCTGAGACTTAATCTTGGAGCAATTTCGCGAATACTTCGGATCAACTGCCTTGCGCCTTCACAAAACGCATCATTCCTCCCCGGGCTCGTAAAGAACAGAAGTGGGATCTCATGGGGCATCTTCTCGAAAACTTCGACAAGTTGAGTCTGCTCAACCTGTTCGGAGATACTATTCATGGTTTCATGTTCCGGCATGTTTTTCTCCTCCTGCTGAAATGTACTCCTATGTGAAATGTCCGTGAGTGATTCATCAAGAACAAATTTTCTTCTTTTTGGATCTCAATAGGGTTTTCCGTGGTAGCCTGGGTATGTTTCAAGTGAACCGTGGAAATCCGCGTGAAAGCATTCTTACAATGGAAAGATAGCAAGCAGGTCCTGTGAACGGACGGCTATTGGATCTAGGCTCTTCCGACTTCAACCAATGTCTCCATGAAGACCTTATAGAATCTGTCATTGTCCGAAATAGCCCCCTTCAACATAACGAGGAGTTTGTCCGTGTCTTTCGGATTAATGACCGCATTAGCACTCATGGCAAATGCGATGAGGTTGTCCATGCTCTTGAATCGCTCCCCCATAAGAGCAACAAAAATCTTTCGGCGCTCCGTCATGGAAATGTTGTTGAGGTAGTTGAGGATGGGGCTGTTATCCAGATTTTGCCCATCAAATCCCTCACAGAGGATGACCAAATCGAAAAGATGAAAACGCATCTTGCCAACCGCGTCTCGAGTATTGTCGGCTGTGATACATTGATAACCCAACTGCTCTATTTCAGCCCTGGTTTTTCCGGAAGATTCGGGATCGGGATCTAGTACAAGGGCCAGTTTGACTCCTTCTTCATGAGCACCAAGGGCCTCATCCTCGCTGTAATCCCCGTAACTATAGTCGCTTTCCTTCGGCTTGCGATCGGATTCTGGTTGTTCCGAATTGGCGAGGTGTTTTCCTGTATTAATGGAGATCTTGCTCTTACACTTCGGGCAACTGATTCTGACGACTTGACTCTTCGGGATCTTGTCGTCGGGAATATTGAGTGTGGCAGCACAGTGCTCACAGGTGATTTCCATACATGATCTCCCTGAAATACTTCCTTACTGTTCGAGTTTCTTTGCGTATTCCTGATCTAAGGTGAGGTCTTCTATTGAGGTGGTTTTTTCTCCCTTCGAGGCCTTGACGGTATCAATGGCCCTCCCCACAATAGCCTTATGAGATGCGTAGCTCATGGCCGTCTGCTCATTGATAAGACCCTCAGTATAGAGATCCACAATACACTCGTCAAATGTCATCATCCCAAAGGGTCGGTTTCCCTGAATGATCTCATAAAAGGTTTTTCCCTCAGACTCCCCATGTAGGATGGTGTCCTTGACCCTGAGACTCGTACGCATGATCTCAAAGGCTGCCACTCGACCGCCCCCCTCCTTGGGTAAAAGCCTCTGACAGGCGATCCAACGCAGGGAATCTGCAAGCCGGATCCGAACCTGCCTTTCTTCCTCCGACTCAAACATGCCCACAATCCTGTTTATAGTTTGGCCGGCATCTGTTGTGTGAAGGGTGGTCAGGACCAGATGGCCGGTCTCTGCCGCGGAAAGGCCTATCTCCACCGTCTCCCTGTCTCTCATCTCACCCACCAGAATCACCTTTGGAGCCTGTCTGAGGGCAGCCCTCAGACCGGAAGCATACGCATCAAAGTCCGCTCCCATCTCCCTTTGGTTGAACGTGGCTTTCTTCTGGGAATGTACGTATTCCACCGGATCTTCCAGAGTAACCACATGAACCGATTTCTTCTCATTTATTTCATTCAAGACCGCTGCTAAGGAGGTCGTCTTACCCGTACCCGTCGCCCCGGTGATCAGGATAATGCCATTTCGCTCCTCACTCATATTATTGAAGGCGGAGGGGAGCTTCATTTCCTCAATGGTAGGAACCCTTGTAACCAGTTGGCGCATCACTGTGGAATAATAGCCCTTTTGAGAAAAAACATTTACTCTGAAACGAGCCTTCCCTGCCAACTGATAGGACAAGTCGCAAGAGCCTTCGCTGAGGAGGATCTTCGTCAGCCGTCGGTCTCCGTTAATCAGGTTGAGGGCCATGATCTCCGCCTGGAAAGGTGTCAATCTTTTTATGGGTGGGGTCAACTCAACAGGTTTCAATACACCGGAAGACTCGACCTGAAAGGGTTTGTCCACAGTCATGTTGAGGTCAGAAACGTTGTCGTGGGACTCAAGCATGGTGGTCAGGATATGGTCAATCTGCTGTTGTCTCATACTCTAACACCCCTCTTCCTAGATTTCATACTGAACTTTCACCATTTGTTGTCTAGACCTCCGTGAAATCAGCTGGAGGTTTTTTCAAGAAGGGCAGGAATTTAGCCTTGTCATTGGACTTGGTATAAGCATCATCTGGGTCGATGATCTTTTTCTCGAGAAGGGCCATGATGGCATCGTCTAAGGTCTGCATACCGTATTTATGCCCTGTCTGTATCGCGGAGGGGATCTGAAACGTCTTTCCCTCTCTTACAAGATTCCGGACCGCGGGAGTAGCGATCATGATCTCCACGGCAGCCACTCGCCCGCTTCTGTCACGCTTTCTGAAGAGAGTCTGCGCGATCACAGCCCGAATACCATCTGCGAGGGTGCTCCTCACCTGATTCTGCTGGGCCTCGGGAAAGACCTCAATGATTCGGTCCACGGTCTTTGCCGCACTGGTAGTATGAAGGGTGGCAAAAACAAGATGGCCGGTCGCTGAAGCCTCGATGGCCAAGGAGATGGTTTCCAGATCCCTCATCTCACCTACCAGGATAATGTCGGGGTCCTCCCTGAGGGCGCCCCTCAAAGCCGCGGCAAACGACTTTGTGTGTATTCCGACCTCCCGGTGATTGATCACCGCCTTTTCGCTTTCATGAACAAACTCTATGGGATCTTCCACGGTCAGAATGTGTTCTTTTCGGGTCTTGTTCGCCTCATGAATAATGGCGGCAAGGGTGGTCGATTTCCCACTACCTGTAGGTCCTGTGACCAGAACCAGACCCCGAGGCAAGGTCGCCAATCTTGGGACTACCGGGGGAAGACCCAGATCTTTACACGTCATGATCTTTGAAGGGATCTCCCTGAAAACGGCTCCAATCCCTTGCCTTTGCCGGAAAAAATTGGAGCGATAACGAGCCAGTCCCGGGATTTCATAGGCAAAATCCACGTCCCCTGTTTCTTCAAATTCCTTCACTTTATGCTCCGGGGCTATTTCGTATAGCATTCTTTTCAGTCCTTCGTCCTCTAATACCTTATATTTCACCCTCTCTAACTCTCCACCGATTCGCAGCACGGGCTGTTGTCCGGAGACTAAATGGAGATCCGAGGCTCCCTGCTCGTTCATCAGTTTAAAAAAGGCATCGATCTGCGCCATACACTCCTCCCAATCATTCAATCTGGAATCCCACGAGCAAAGCGAAGGGGACTCTTATACAATCGTCTTCGGGCTGCGAACAGACTATTCATTCCACTTCAGAGCGGAATCTCATCCTAGCCCTTCACCTGTTATAAATACCGAATGTGGAACCTTCTGTGCGTTCGTTCACGGTTTCTGCTCTTCAATTTGGAAGCACTGCACGGCCCAGACTCTATCCTCCGTACGGAGAGGGATAAGCCTGCAGCATTCTGAAAAGGCAGTTAATTGACCATATTATATACGAAAAAGTCCCTAATTCAAACCCCAAACAAAAACCGGCATAATAGTTCTATCTACCTCCCCCCCCACGGATACCTCCCTGTTCATTCACTCATCATAGTCTCATGCCCTGAGAATCGGTTTTTTCCGTTGCTCCTGCTCCGAAATGTTTTGACATGAAGATCGCATCCTGTCCTGCAGGATAGAAACGCCTTTTCCTCCCCCGTGCCTGGTATCCTTTTTTTTTGAACAGCCTTCTTGCGACTATGTTATCTACGGCAGTATGCAGAAACAGCTCATTCATGTTCATAGCAGCAGCCCTTTTTTCCATCTCCTCAAGAAGGATTCCGCCGATCCCCTTTCCCTGTCTCTCCGGAACAACGGCAATGGCCAATAATTCGGACACATGCAGCGGATTCACTTCAAAAGGCAAGTTGCTTATCATGGCAAAAGCCGCGGCTTTTTCGTGAATAGTACCGATAAGACATTCTGCCACGCCTGACTCTAACCAACTCGCCATAATCCTCTCGTATGGACCGTATATATGGAACTCTTCTCCGCCCAGTTGAATCATAAAACGGGTATCAGAGGGTTCAGCCGGACGGATCATTAAGACGGCCCTATCGTAAGTCGATTCCATCTAAAGACTCCTTACCAATGGCTTAATCCTTGGAAACCTTTGAAAAATGCTCAATTTTGTTCAAGGTCAAGGAAGGCGAAAATCTTAACCCTCCCGATTTTCTTCGGGATAGCCAGGAATACCTTTAGTATTTCGAGGATTAATATTTGAGCCTGACGCCGCTTGTGTCCCGCCATAGCCTTTGGCGGAGGCGGAAGCCTTTGTCGACGACGGAAGATTGGACAAAAGAGGGCGTTTTTCAAAGGTCTCCCTTGATCGATAAAAAGACAATGGCATATCTTCTTCAAGTTCCTCAATTTTAGCTTACCATTATCGCACAGACCATAAAAAATTGTCTCTCCCTCAGGGGCACAAGAATCTAACTATATGATATTACGTATATTTATTCCAATAAAGACAGACGTAATGTCTCCTGAAAATCGAGGAGAATCCTGATCTTGTTGTTGATGATATTGATAAGAAAACCTATTCGGTATGATCACAAAGAGCGGGACTCTTCTGGTCTTGAAAATTACGGCCATTTGCCCGGGGAGACCCCCTCCATGGAAAGAAAGGTTACTTTCCCAGACGCTTTACCAACGTCGATGTATTTGATATTTAGATCAATACACCGGATTCGGATGGATTTTTTCGGAATATCAGGCTTTTAGGGCCCATATTTGGGGGCATCGATCTGGAAAAGATCGATACAATCAAGACTTACAAGCTCTTCCAGTATCGTCTCTGTACCTCTATGACTTTTCTTGTCGCGGCCTCCATGGCCCGGGGATCGCCCTTGGCCACGACATTCGCAACATCGGTATGAGATATTCCAGACAATTCCTTGAGAACGGCTTTTACTGAATCACACTGACCCTGAATGTCGTATCCTCCCTCAAGGGTGAGAACCACGTTTCCCTTGCAGCATTCTTCGCCCATCTGCATGATCGATCGGGCCATTGCCGCAAACCCGGCCGGCGTCACACGCATTCCCCCCAGCGGATCTTCCTTGTGTGTATCAAATCCGGCCGATACGAGAATGATTTCAGGATTGAATTCAATGGCGATGGGCCTCAAAACCCTCTCAAATATGCCCACGTATTCTCCATCACCGCATCCGCCTGAAAGGGGCACATTGACCGTAAATCCCTTCCCTTTGCCGATTCCTACTTCATTCAGGCCTCCGCTGCCGGGGTAAAAAGGGTACTGATGGGTTGAGAAATAGAGGACGGAAGGATCGTTTTCAAAAGAGTGTTGGGTGCCGTTACCGTGATGCAAGTCCCAGTCTACCACAAGAACACGCTGGAGGTTGAGGTGCTCCTGAGCGTATCTGGTGCCAACGGCCACATTATTGAATAGGCAGAATCCCATGGCCCTGGTCTTTTCCGCGTGGTGTCCGGGTGGTCTGACCAAGGCAAAGGCGTTATTCAGTTCTCCTGAATGAACCAGGGATATGGCTTCGCATATCCCCCCTGCCGCCAAAAGGGCCGCCTCATAGGAGCCGGATGAAGTCTGCGTATCGGGATCCAGGTAAGTATAATCTTTGCCTTCCGTCGCGGCCAGCTCTTCCACGTACTCAGGAGAATGAATGAGAAGGAGTTCCTCGATTTCAGCGCGCCTGACAGGCACTTCCTGAAAAAGCCCTCGCATATCAGTACCCTCAAGCATGGCATAAATCACTTCAAGACGCTTAGGGGACTCCGGATGATATGGTCCCATTTGGTGCTCCATAAACCTTTCGTCCCGTACAATCCCTGTCCTTGCCATTTCTCTTCCTCCTGCAATGACCTAAGTAAGTTTATTATCACTCATACCATAGTTTCAATGGGGGTCCAAGAAGTTCCCAATCCTCTACTGACTGAGCATAAACCTGATTCACATTTGGCTTGCCGCTTTGGGACAAGATATGATTGAATAGACCATGTTCTTCTTCATCGCCGGAATCCAGCCTAAGACCACAATACTTGATGAGCATCCCCGGATGTGTCATTCCTGCGGACTCCTTCAGACCGTTTTGAAAAGAAGGGACCACTATTTTTCCTTCTTCTTTCTGCCGATCATCCGGGTAAGAAAGGGGGAGCCCTTTCTGGAGTGTCGAAGTTGCGGTGTTCTGACTCGCGAAACGGGGGAGCCGTTGTATCAGGCTGCCAAGGGTCAATCCAAACTGAATTGCCCCTATTGCGGGAATCCGGTGACACAAGAGTTTCGGTTCTGTCCTTTCTGCGGGAAACCCGTCTGATTCCTCTCAATCAAAAGAATCCCAAGGTAGTCAAAAATCCACCATCAAACTTGTTGACGGCCAATAATAATTAAGTTTTTAAGCAATCCTGGATACAGAGAACGAAAAAAGGCGTCGTATTTATAAAGTGTTCTACCTTGTGCCTTGAGCCGTGTGCCATGCGCCTTTCTACTTGACCCTCTCACACGTTTCTTGTTAAGGTGCATCCCATAATTTGTGAACCAAGTATCCCCCAAAATCTCGATTAAAGGGGAAGAGGCTGATGTTCTGTTGAAGGAGTAATACCATGAGGAAGAAAGTGACGGTTGTTGGAGCAGGGAATGTGGGCGCCACTACTGCAATGCGCATTATAGAGAGAGAATTGGCTGATGTGATCATGATAGACGTCTTGGAAGGAATACCCGCGGGCAAGGCCCTTGATCTGTGTGAGGCAGCTCCTGTTGAAAGTCATGACTGCAAGATAACTGGTCATACGGCTACCTATGACGAAGCCAAAGACTCAGATATTGTCATCATGACTGCCGGCATTCCCCGCAAGCCTGGTATGAGTCGTGATGATCTTCTTTCCATCAACATGGGCATTGTTTCATCTTCCTGTAAGGAAATTGCCTCCGTGGCACCCAACGCTGTTCTCATCATCGTGAGTAATCCTCTGGACGCTATGTGTCACGTTGCCTTTGATGCCAGCGGCTTCCCCAAGAATCGCATCATTGGTATGGCCGGTATTTTGGATTCCGCCCGTCTTCGGGCTTTCATCGCTATGGAGCTGAATGTCTCTGTAGAAAACATCCATGCCCTAGTTCTCGGCGGACATGGGGATACCATGGTTCCCCTTCCCCGCTACTCTACGGTCTCAGGAATCCCTATAACTGAGTTGATGTCTACAGATAGGATCGAGAGTCTTGTAGAAAGAACTCGAACGGGTGGTGCAGAGATTGTAGGACTCCTCAAGACAGGAAGCGCATACTATGCGCCCGCCTCCGCCGCTGTGGAGATGGCAGAAGCTATTCTAAAAGACAAAAAGAAAATCCTTCCTTGTTCAGCTTATCTGGAAGGGGAGTATGGAATCAATCATCTTTTCATGGGCGTTCCCGTTAAATTGGGGGCCAATGGAATCGAGGAGATCGTTAAGATCAAACTCACCGATGAAGAAATGAAAGCTCTCCATCGTTCGGCTGCTGCGGTCCAGGGTGTCGTAGACGATATGAAAAGGGTGGGATGATTGGATCACTCATGGCGATGACACTAGAAAGAAATTCTGAATTGTTCCGGGAGAACCTGAAGCTTGGATGAAAACACCCTTCTTACTCAGCTCGAGGAATTGGCACACTCCCTAGGAATAGAAGTCCGATCTGAACCCATTCAAAAAGCAGGCTCCTTCTCTCCGGGGGGTCTTTGCCAGCTAAAAGGTGAATATCTCGTTATTCTCAACTCCATAGCCACCAAGGAAGACCAGATCGAAACTCTGGCCAAAGCCGTAAACCGTTTCGATCTCACGCAGGTCTATCTTCGCCCCGGTCTGAGAGAGCTCCTGGACCGTTTTTCCAAATAGGAAGGGACCTCCAAGGAGAATGCAACTCCATTATTAGGCTGTTTTTCTTTATACCAATCACAAGAAGGATGGGTATTCCCCAGTTCAAGATGATATGATGATAAAAGGATTATATCTTGAGACCTTTGAAAAACACTCAATTTTATTCAAGGTCAAGGAAGGCGAGAATTCTAACCCTCCCGATCACCATCGGAACCGTCAGGAATACGTTAAGTATTTCGAGGATTAGAATTTGAGTCTGACGCCGAGATTGGGCAAGAGGGGGTGTTTTTCAAAGATCTCGTCTTATAACATCAGAGTCTTACTCCCTCTCTTCTTAGAGGCTCTTCTTGGTCGATGATTGGTTCGTGTATATAGCTCCAGATATTTGGCGATGGAAAACTTCATATTCTTTCTTTCACAAATTTCTTGAATGCCTCGTAGATCATGGTAATAACCCAAGTGGTTATATATATCACTCGATATCTGGTGCAGAGATCCTGAGCGAACCAGCCTCTCGTCGACTTCAAAACCCTTCGCTTTCATCACCCTGGGACCGGCAAATATAATGAGTGCATCGGGTTCGGCCATGATGATGTCGCCTAAGGCGGCATAGCTGGCAATCGCCCCGCCCGTGGCAGGGTCCGCTAGAATGGAAATATAGGGAAGGCCATGTCTTTTCAAACGGTTGACTGATTCTATGGTCTTGACCATCTGCATCAGGGCCGATATCCCCTCATAGAGTCTGGCCCCGCCTGAGCAACACAGACTCACAAATGGGAGGTTCTCCTGAATGGCATAGTCTACAGCCCTCCTGAACTTCTCTCCGAAGACCACCCCCATCGAGCCACCCGCAAAATAGAACTCGCTTACAGCCAGAACCACCTGAAAATGATGGACTCTGACACTCCCTACGACCAGGGATTCTTTGAAATGAGATCGGCCCTCCTGCTTTGCAAGAAAGTCTCGGTAGTAATCGGTGATGGCTTCCCCTTCCAACAATTGATCGACGGTCAGATTCCGGTAGAGTTCATGAAAACTCCCTGTGTCAGCCAGACAATCTATCCACCCTTCGGCACCCAGCGTATAAGAATGTCCACATTCTGGGCAGACATGAAAATGGCTGAGAAAGTCCTCCAAAGGAATGAGTCTGCCACATCCTTTTACCCTTTTCTCTTGTCCATGTATGGCGCCGCATTCAATATACTCTTTGGTAGTTTCCTGTTCCATGACCCTGCCGTAATCATCGCTGACTTCAATCAGGCTGGAGTAGTTGACGATCTTGATCCCAGGAGGGGGTTTTCGAAAGGCCTTCTTAATTGGTTTCTCGATATAGCGCTTGAAATCGAAAAACTTCCCACTCTCCTTTGAAAGACCATATTGTTTGGCCCTGATATCCCTCTTTTTGATCAGTTTTCTAATCCGCGAGTGAGAGAGATCTCTGATAGATTTGATTAAGAACTTCTGAATATTATCCGCGAGTTCCTGACAATTGGTCACATCTTCAGGAGAGGGGACAATACGGTCAATGACCCCCAGGCGCTTTAGGTCTCTTGCCGTGGGTTTTAGGATGGAGAGGGCATCACCAATGCGTGTGGAATCCCTGAAAACAATGGAAGCCATGCTCTCAGGCGGGGCTGTGGCATAAAGGGCATCATCCACCTGCCCCCTGACGTCAGTGACCTGCAGGGCGAGGGCGCCACCGCTACCTCCTTCTCCCAAAACCAGGGATATGGTCCTAATAGGAATGGTGAGGAACTTTCGAATAAGATGTGATATGAAAAAGGCCTGAAAACGCTGGGCGGAATACATGGAGATATCCGCCCCGTAGGTGTCCACAATACAGAAGATAAGGGTATTTTCCGGATCTGATTTTTCCGCATTTTCCAGAATGTTGAGGACTCGAGCGTGATCATCTGAGGTCAACATACCGTAATCCAGCCTTTTCAGGTCTTCACTACTCCTGAGATCTGCGGGTTTCGGTTTCTGCTGACCGATGACATAGAGCATTTTGTTCTGGAATTGACAAGTTCCTGCCTTAAGAGAAACGCCTGTGTTCCTGAATTCCTTAAAATCCGGAAACAGCTTGTTAATGATATCAGATGCCCTGGGTCGAAATGGATGCCGTGTCCTCTTTTTAAAGATCTCTTCGAGGCCTGGTTTTGCCATGAAGGTTACCCTCCAAAAAATCACGCCCAAGGCATGACTTTTTCAAACGCGCCCATCGGCGCTCTATGAGAAAAGAACTCCCTGTATGATCAAGTTCTTTGGCGGATGTGAATAATCCCAATGAATCCTGAAATATAGCATTATTTCAATCAATTATCAACTTTCTTGAAGGAACAACACCCTCAAAATAATCCCTCAGAATCTCTTTGTGATCAAAGGCCATGGTTTCCGGAAGTGAGGTCATATTAAAAACTCCGGCATCCAAGGCGTCATCCGAGGGCTCGGGAGCGCCTTTGGACCTGGCAATAAAGACAAAACTAATGCTGTGTTGCCTCGGGTCCCGATCAGGTTTGGAATAGGCCCCGAGTTGAGAGACAAGTTCAACGTCCAGATTCGTCTCTTCTTTGGCCTCTCTGACGGCCGCCTCCTCCAGAGTCTCCCCATAGTCGACGAACCCACCGGGGATAGCCCAGCCATAGGGAGGATTCTTCCTTCGAATGAGGACAATTCCTCCCTTAACCTCTATAATAATATCCACAGTGGGAAAGGGGTTTCGATATCTTTCCACCATCCCGCCGCAGTGTGGGCAGACAAGTCGATCCTTCATGGGTCTTGTTTCTCCGTTAGAAACTGATTCCTCACGTGGATCATCCTGTGAATGGCGGTGATATGGCTCGATACAGCCAGGACAAGGAGCGTAGCCTTGAGAAGGCCGAGCCCAACCACCGGAATGGAACCGAGAAAAGACCCCATGATCAAGAGGGTTATCCTTTCCGGCCGCTGCATAAGCCCGATTTTGCATTCAAATCCAAGGGCTTCTGCTCTAGACCTAGTATAGCTGACCATGAAGGAGCCCGCTAAAGCTGCTATGACAAAGACCACTGCCCACCAACTCTGAACTCCGACCCCGCCTTCACCTTCAGCCCCGAAAAGGACGGGGCCTCCCGCAAAATACCAGCCCACCCCTAAAAGGATGAACGCGTCACTGTATCTATCCAGGGTACTGTCAAAAAAGG
This sequence comes from uncultured Desulfobacteraceae bacterium, assembly GCA_964520425.1. Classification (GTDB taxonomy): domain Bacteria; phylum Desulfobacterota; class DSM-4660; order Desulfatiglandales; family HGW-15; genus JAFGFY01. Next base: position 1,956 of record CAZFMX010000067.1, on the reverse strand, counting down.
CCCCAAACCGGTTGTTTTTCCCGTTTCGCCTGGCGATCTCTCCATCCATGGTATCGCAGGTCCCGGCCAGGATAACGATCCAAGCTCCCCAGAAGAAGGCCCCCGTACTGAAAGCAAACCCCGCCGCTATGCTGAAGATGAGACCAGCAAGGGAAAGAATATTGGGATGGACACCCAATCGGGACAGGACCTTAGTGATAGGTGTAATGATTCTGAGATACCTTACTCTGTTTTTTTCACTCAAGAAGACAATTCTAGCCATTTGCATCCCTTTTTTATGTCACCTCCAAAATACGGCTTTGTGCGGATAAGTAAGATATCAAAGGCATTATCTCTTGTCAAAATAACCTCTCAGAGGATCGCTCTGGATAACAACCAAAGACCTCTTGACAAATGAGTCTCCAAAATAGACGATTGGGAAAGCTATATCGATGGATGTCCTCTCCCGGCTTCTTTGGGACGGCCAACCCCTTCTAATTCTTGCCGTGGACGACGGATAGCACTCAATAGACTCTGTTCAAAATGCGAGGACACAATGAAAACGAAAGATGAGATTCGGAAACCGGATGGCAAATTGGGCGTACTTATTCCAGGCATAGGTGGAGCAGTAAGCACGACTTTTCTGGCAGGAGTGGAGTCAGTTCGAAAGGGCATGTCCCTTCCAATCGGCTCTCTAAGCCAGATGGGCACGATTCGTTTGGGCAAGCGTTTTGAATATCGCATTCCACTCATTAAGGATTTCGTTCCATTGGCAAATCTTGATGACCTGGTCTTTGGGGGATGGGATGTATTTCCGGACAATGGCTTCCAGGCTGCCATCCAGGCCGGCGTTCTCAAACGGGAAGACCTGGATCCGGTCCAATCCTTTCTCGAGGGCTTGAGCCCCTGGCCGGCAGTCTTCAATCAGGCCTATGTCAAGAATCTCCATGGTTCTAATGTGAAGCCCCAAACCTCATATCTGGAACTTGTTGAGGCCTTAAAGCGTGATATTGAAGATTTCAAACGGGTAAATGAGCTGTCCCATTGTGTCATGATCTGGTGTGCCAGTACCGAGGTGTATTTGAAACCTTCAGAGGTACACGCGTCGCTGGACAATTTTGAAAAAGGACTGGAAAACAATGACCCGAATATCTCTCCAAGCATGATCTACGCCTACGTCGCCTTGACCAGCGGAATCCCTTACATTAATGGAGCTCCTAACCTGACCGTTGACACACCGGCCATGTTTGAGTTGGCCAATCAGCGCCGGACCGCTATTGCAGGTAAAGACCTCAAGACAGGGCAAACCCTGATGAAGACCATTCTTGCACCGGGCATCAAAGCACGGGCCCTGGGCCTCTCCGGTTGGTATTCCACAAATATTCTCGGCAACCGTGATGGTTTGGTTCTGGATGACAAGGACTCTTATAAGACCAAAAAAGAAAGCAAACTCTCTGTTTTGGACACCATTTTACAACCCGAAGTCTATCCGGACTTATATGGAAATTATTACCATAAGGTGGCGATCGACTATTACCCCCCCCGAGGGGACAGTAAGGAAGGATGGGATTGTGTCGATATTTTTGGCTGGCTTGGCTACCCCATGCAGATCAAGATCGATTTCCTCTGCCGCGACAGCATCTTAGCAGCGCCGATTGTCCTGGATTTGATCCTCTTTACCGATCTGGCCCAGCGGGCCGGGATGCACGGGATACAGGAGTGGCTCTCCTTTTATTTCAAGAGTCCGCAGTGCGCAGCTAATCTATATCCCGAACATGACCTTTTTATCCAATCGATGAAGCTGAAGAACACCCTGCGCTATCTCATGGGAGAAGAGCAAATTACCCATCTGGGACTAGACTACTACTATCCCATCCGATAGGAAGATCCGGCATCTTACTGCTAGTGTCGTGTCTCAGAACTAATTGAGGGGTGGTCATAAATGATGTTTTCAAAAGTCCTCTAATATGCTAATAT
>CAZFMX010000066.1:0-18494 GCA_964520425.1 uncultured Desulfobacteraceae bacterium | reverse complement strand
TAAGTAATAGTCAAGCAAAGGGCTCTAGAGCAGGGCATAAAACTGGAAATTACCCTTTCTTTCTTAGAGACCTTTGAAAAATGCTCAATGTTGTTCAAGGTCAAGGAAGGCGAAAATTCTAACCCTCCCGATTTTCATCGGGACAGCCAGGAATACTTTTAGTATTTCGAGGATTAGAATTTGAGTCTAACGCCGAGATTGGGCAAAAGGGGGCGTTTTTCAAAGGTCTCTCTTAGAAATTCCGTTCCTTTCTGATTATCTCATAGGCCTCCTGAATTTCACGAAAACGTTTCGTCGCGAATTCCGTGAATTCTTCGGGCAATCCTTTCGAGACAATCGTATCCGGATGAAAATCTTTGACGAGTTTCTTGTAATTGGATTTGATCTCTTGCGGGGAACTCTTAGGTGTGCTGTTCAGGATTTTGTAATATGTCTCTAGATCATTGAAATACCCCCCTTTTAAGCTGTTATATTGCTCTTCATTGATCCGAAATATCTCCTTAATCCTTCTCAGAGTTGTTTCTTCTGCAGGGTGAAGTTTTCCGTCTGCTGCCGCGATCTGGAAGAGGAGATTCATAAAAGAGAGGAGAATGGTGGGTTGTTGTCTGTTGGTCTGGTATAACTGGGAAGCGAAATCGTCTATTGAATAACTTGAATTCTTCGCCTCATTGAAAACCTGCCTGGCAAACTGCTTTTCACCATCCCCTATCTTCAACTGCTCAATAAAGTTGTTGACTACGGCAATTTCATTTCTACTGACCACACCGTCGATTTGAGCGAACTTGCCTAATATAGAAAAGAGACTGATGAAATAGGCCGCCTGGGCCTGCTCAGTATGGTCAAGTCGAGGTTGTCCTGTATACGAAGTCCCTCCTTCCCCATAGCCTTCATTCTTATCAACCAGGTGGTGTCCCAAGGCAGCCCCGGCAATGGCCCCAAGGGGCCCACCCAAGAAGAATCCCAATGATCCAAATGTTAGTTTTCCAAACCAGCCCATGGCATATCCCCTTTTCTAATCATGTATCATGCAACCCGCTGTCATAAAAACTTTTATATAAGATTCAGAGGTTTAATAGTTTGTTTCTATCTTTTCTACCAAAACAGGACAGTTACGTCAAATTGAAGGAGTTAAGCTGTCCTAGCGTTGGGCCAGCTTCAATCTGCTTCCAGGATCTTGTCCCAGAGGCAATTCTTATTGTCTTAAGCATCTTTTTCGACATCATAGCAAGAGGATGGGGGAGATTGAACCACGGAGCGCTTCAATTTATTCTTTAAAAAACAAATTGAATTTAGTATGTTATGCCATAATTTGTTTCCATCCAGAAATGGCCCTTTTTCGCAATTTCTACGTCAATCTGCAGGATTGCTTGTGCGACGTACCATATGCACGCCTCCGCACAATCCCTTGATTTCCTTGAACTTGCAAAAAATCATCCACTTCTGAATTGGAAACCAGCTCGTGCCCAAATTACATTTCCCGATGGGCACTAACTAGAAATACTGATGTTTTCAGTTGGTTGGGATTCAGGTTTTATTGTTTGTTCCCGGGGGTTCCTTTTCAAGCTCAAAATGTCTTCCTTTTTGAGCTAGGCACGGCTGGACGCCCCATTGAAAAAAGCGCCATAGACATGATTGATTGGTCGAATATCCATCAAAGTAGAGCATTCTCATTGGCGACCCTGCCCTTAGGCTTTTGCTCTTTCCTTTATGGCCTGGGAGTTCGGTTTCGACTTATAGCCTGTCAAAAAAGGAAAAGGAAGACCCTTCCAGGGGTGGTTATCAGCATTGGGAACTTGACCGCAGGAGGAACGGGCAAGACTCCGGCAGCCTGTATGTTGGCTCAGTGGGCGCTGACTGAGGGGTTTCGGGTGGCCATTCTCTCCAGGGGATATGGTGGATGGCACAAAGGGAGAGTCCTTGAGGTCTCTGATGGGAATGACATTAAAGCCAGACCTGCAGAGGCGGGGGATGAACCTTGCCTCCTGGCAAGAAGACTGAAGGGCATTCCTATTGTGGTCGCTAAAAAGCGTTATTTCGCCGGTCTATATGCCCACGATAAGTTTGGGAGTAATTTCTTTGTCCTGGATGACGGGTTTCAACATCTGGACTTGCACAGGGACCTGGACCTCGTCTTGATGGATGCATCCAACCCTTTCGGAAATGGACATCTCTTGCCCTGGGGCCCCTTAAGAGAGCCCAGAGCCGGTCTTGAGCGGGCGGACGCCTTCTTGATTACAAGATCCGGGCATGATGGTTCGGCCGAGGAGGTGATGGATGCATTAAAAAGGAAATGGCCGAATAAGCCTGTCTTTAGAAGTGATCATGTCCCTGAAAAGATCGTTTTTCCCGCAGATGGAGCGGTTTACAATAAAGATTTTCTCAAAGGAAAACGCGTCGTGGCCTTTGCTGGAATTGCTAGACCGGAAGGGTTGAAGAAGATGTTGACCGGCCTGGGGGCCGATGTGGTTTCATTTAAGGGATTTGAAGATCACCACCCTTTTCAGCATCGTGAAATACAGGCCTTGATAGACGAAAGAAAAAACCTTCGGGCGGATTGTCTTCTGACCACAGAAAAGGACTGGGTCCGAATGGAGGGGATTGTATCACCATCTTCTGATCTGGCTTATCTAACCATCCAGATGGATGTATGGGATGAGAAGGAGGCCTTTTTCAGCCTAATCAGGGAGGCGGCAGTCCCGCTTAAATAAATACCGGACGGGATGTCTGACAACCTAGTGTCGTGTCTCAGAAATAGCTTTCATCATCCTGAATAGATTCAGAACGAATAGCAAAGGAACAAGGGGGTCTCTTTTTAGTTCCGTCACCCAAAAGATGACCAAGCCTATTATCGCCCCGAAGCGGACAAACCGCATTGGACAGGCACAAAGAATTCATAGCGTTATGGTCATATGGCTTTGTGAGGCTGCTCCAAACCATGCATAAACCTGGTGCCGTTCCACTATCTCTGGATAAATGGTGACGAATTAAAAAGAGACCCCCTTGTTTCTAACGGATCTATGGAGTAGATGTAATGATATGAGTTACTTCTGAGATACGACACTAGTGCCTCGTATCAGAATTACTGAGACTAATAATCAGGATTCTTGATGGAACATTCGACAGTTTGAATGTGTGATTAGGCACAAACTATTTCCCAAAGACGATATCTATAGGGGCCAGTGGCGGTGATCTGCAAATATATGATACAAGGCAATAGAGTCACGGAAGAAATTAGGGGGAAGCAAGAGAGGATATAATGGGAGAGATGGAAAAGAGATGGTCTGAGGCCCAAACCAAGGAGGACGCCTTTTGGCAAAGGAATGGGGTGTTGAGGTCTGAGATGGGGCGAGTAAATTCCCGCTATGGTCCGGTAATCAGAGAAATTGCGAGAAGTCTGAATGCCGATTCTTCAATCCTTGACGTGGGATGCGGCCCGACCTGTTCAGCTCAATTGTTCGGCAAAGGAAAGAAGACCTATTTGGACCCGCTCATGGATTCCTACCAGAAGACCTATTCGGATAGGCTTCCTAATGGTGAAAAGATAACCAGCACGGCCGAGGAGATCCCAAAGGTGGATAAGAGCTTTGATGTGGCCATCTGTGTCAATGCACTGGATCACATGATTCATCCGGAAAAGGCCCTCATGGAGGTCCGTCGTGTTCTGAAGGAGGATGGAATATTTGTCCTAGGCATTTTCTTACATCCCACGCCCATCGCCATGCTCCGCAGGTTTATCGAGAAATGGTTACCAATCTTCAGGGAGGACGCCCATCCCTATTCTTACACCGTAAAGAGCATCAGGGGTATGCTTGAGAAATACTTCTCGATTCAAAAGGAGATCCGGGTGTTCAGAAAGGATTCCGCATGGTTCCCATCCCTTCACAGAGAGGATTGGATGTTTGTCTGTGGAAAGAAGCAAGAGGACACTCTGGCCAAATGAATTAACCTGCCTCAGAGCACGAGGCCTCTGGGGGGCCCCTCAAAGGAGTGATCGAGGGACAAAGGCTATTCTGAAGTGACTGGTAGGAGGTCTACGTTATTTCAGACAGTTACGAAATGGGGCCCCCCCTGGCTTCCCGCTTCGGAGAAGCGGGAAGAACAGCGGAGGGGGGAGGCATCACCCGTCAGTAACTGTTTGAAATGACCAGGCCGGGAGCCTCGGAACGAAAGAATAGCCTTTGTCTCTCGAACAATACTCCCTTGGGCTACAGCCCTTCCCTTTATCGTCAGAAACGGTGGACCCTTTCCGGGTCCTCCGCCAGAGGTGAAGGATTTAGTCAGGAATAACAGATCAGAGTGTGACTCGAATATGCTTAGGGTTAGGGGCGGTAGGCCCATCGACAAGACAAAGATTCTCCGGATATTGATTCGACCCAGTAATTGGGTCGGGGATGTGGTCATGAATATCCCCGCCATTGAGGCGGTAAGAGAGAATTTCCCTGAGAGTACGATATCCGTCGTAGCCAGGTCCTGGGTCACTCCTTTATTGGAAAGCCACCCGGCTGTGGATCAAGTGTTGCCTATTATAAAGAGTCGTCATCATCTCTTTCGCGTCTCTGAGATCATCCGGGTGACTCGACAAATTCGGAGGCAGGAATTCGACCTCGCCATTCTTCTTCAGAATGCCTTTGAGGCCGCCTTCTTGACCTATTTGGCGGATATCAACTTAAGAGTGGGGTATAACACAGATTGGAGAGGTTTTCTTCTGTCTCACTCGGTCATTAGAGATGATAAAGTCCTGAGACTTCACCAGGTGGAGTATTATCTCCACATCTTAAAGGCCATGGGCTGGGATGCAAAGAGCAGAGACCCAAGAGTGTTTGTGGCCGATAGGGATAGGAAGATGATACAGTCTGTTCTTGCAGCCTCGGGGATAGGACCGGATCAGGCCTTGATCGGTCTGAGTCCTGGTGTCGTTTTCGGCCCTGCCAAACAATGGCCGGCCGAACGCTTTGCGGCCATCGGAGATTGGGCCGCTCAACGGTGGGGCGCAAAGGCCGTTGTGATGGGGAGCAAAGGGGATCAAGACACTTGCACAGAGGTGAATAGACTCATGAGACATGGTTCGTTAAACCTCTGTGCCCGGACGACCCTTGGAGAGGTCATGGCCTTGATTGAGAGATGCCAGTGCTTCGTCACCAATGATTCAGGACTCATGCATATTGGAGCGGCCCTTCAGGTGCCAATGGTCGCCGTATTTGGATCTACAGATCCCATAGCCACCGGTCCAAGGAGCCGAAACGCTAGGATTGTCCGGCATTCAGTGGATTGCGCGCCCTGTCTGAAACCAGAGTGCCCTTCTGATCATCGTTGCATGTTGAGCATCGAGCCCGCCGAGGTGTGGCGGGAATTGGAACATCTGAGAGAGGAGAGTTCGGCATGAAAAAGCCTGCGGTTTTCATAGATCGTGATGGGACGATAAATGAACAAATGGGATATATCAATCATATGAGCCGATTCGTTATCTTTCCCGGTGTAGTCGAAGCAGTAAGGTTATTGAATGCCCATGATTTCTGGGCCATCGTTCTAACCAACCAAGGGGGTGTGGCCCGCGGCTATTACCCCATCGAACTCATGCATGAGATACATGACTTCCTAACGAGATCGCTCAACGATAAAGGCGCGATCATTGACGGCATCTTCTACTGTCCCCATCACCCCGCAGGTATTGTGCCGGAATACAGTACTGAGTGTGATTGTAGAAAACCAAAAACCGGACTGGTTCATCAGGCCCTTGAGGCCTTTGATATCGATATGTCGAAATCCTATATGGTTGGGGACCGATATGTGGACATTGAATTGGCCTCCCGGTTAGAAATAGATGGTGTTTTGGTAAAAACTGGATACGGATTAGGGGAAATCGACTACGTGCTTCCTCAACACACCACAAAACCGAGTCATATTGCCCAGGATCTGTTAGATGCGGTAAAGTGGATTTTACGAGAGGATCCTCGTTAGTGGAAAGAGATCCAAGTAGCATTTTAATCGTCAAGCTCAGTGCCATTGGGGATGTGGTTCATACACTCCCTTTCTTGGAGGTGATCAGGGGGAACTTTCCAAACGCCAGAATAGACTGGGTCGTCGAGGAAACATCCAGTCAGATTATTGAGGGGCACCCGGCCATCGATCACGTCATAGTTTCTCACAGGACGTCATGGCAAAAACAGCTCTTCAGGGGGCGGAAAATCTCCGATATCCTATTAGAAATACGGAGATTTCTGAAAGGGCTCCGCGCAGAGACATTCGATTGGGTTGTAGATCTTCAGGGTCTTTTGAAGAGCGCCCTATTGCTCGGGCTATCCAGGGGCAGAAGGAAGATAGGCCCCAGCTGGGGGAAGGAAGCGAGCCGACTTTTCCTGACGGAACCCCCGTTCTTTGTGGAGCCTGATCTCCATGCAGTAGAGAAGTACCTAAAGGCGGCCGAATATCTGGGGTGTGACAGGACTTTCTGGAAAGGGGATATCCCAATCCGGGAAGCTGACAAGAGAACCATCGAAAAATTTCTCCACGACAATGAGGTTGAGGGTAAGGTCCTTGTGGCGATCAATCCTATGGCCAAATGGACGACAAAGCTCTGGGAATCAGAGAAGTTTTCTGCTTTAGCGGATAGGCTGCAAAAGGGTTTTTCCTGTAGGGTTGTCTTCACAGGAAGCAGGCAGGATCAGGAGGAGGTAGGGAAGATCATTCAGAGAATGGATGAGAATCCCTTGAACCTAACCGGACAAACCAATCTGAAAGAATTGGCTTATCTCTATTCGAGGTGTCAACTTCTGGTCTCCACGGATACCGGCCCCATGCACATAGCCGCTGCCATGGGTTGTCCTGTTGTGGCCTTGTTTGGGCCGACTGCCCCCTGGCGGACAGGACCTTATGGGCAGGGCCACGCAGTGATCAGACAGGAGATAGCATGCAGCCCCTGCTTGAAGAAGAAATGTGAGGATCTAAGGTGTATGAGAAACATCACCGTGGACAGGGTCTTTGGGGCGGTTGAGCAACAACTAGACTTGCTTCATTCCTAGTCGGTATCACTTTTGTCCAAGAACGGTGCTTAAAGTCAGGATTCAGGGGATCTTGATGCCCAGACAACAGAAAGGAGAGGATAGATGGCAATAAGTCAAGAGTTGTTGGATATTTTGGCGTGCCCTAAATGCAAGGGAGAGATCTACCTAAACGACACTGGGGATGGATTGATTTGCGACAAATGCAAGCTTCTCTATGAAATCACTAGAGATGACATCCCTATCATGTTGATCGATGAAGCCAAATCCATAGACTAGAGGTTTGTTTCGCAAACCCTTTAGATGACTTAGGCGGAAAAGAGTGACGGTAAAGGTAGACAGATGGGAGCCTTGAAGAGACGAACACTAGATAACCACATTTGGGATTTCCATTTCTCCCTTCTTGAATGCCTTGACGAAAGCCTTGACGACGATGGGGTCAAAGTCCTTCCCGGATCCTTTGACTATGATTTCCTTGGCGTCAAAGGGAGACATCGCCTTACGATAAGGCCGATCGCTCACCAGGGCATCAAATACATCTGCCACGGAGAGAATCCTGGCCTCTAAAGGGATATCTTGTCCGTCGGTTTGATGATATCCAGACCCATCGTAACTATCATGATGGGAGAGAATAATCGGGATGATTCGACCCAACGACCCTCCCACAGGCTCAAGAATGTTGGTCCCAAGTTCTACATGACGCTCCATCTTTTCACGTTCTTCTTTGGTAAATATTGCTGCCTTGTAGAGAAGATCTCGACTGACGTCAAGTTTGCCGATGTCGTGCAGTAGTGCGGCCGCACGGATATCTTCAATCTGTTGAAAACTACAGCCATAGCTACTAGCGATCTTCGTGGCATAGATGGAGACGCGATAGCAGTGGTTTTCAGTATACTTATCCTGGGATACGAATTGCCGAAGAATCATCAGAACACCATGATATGTGGATCGGAGTTCTGTTGTTTGGGCTCTGATTCGTTCACACAACGTTCCCATGGCATAAGCTGTGACGACAAGTGTACCACCCCAGGCTATGATATCATACCACCGTTCATCTACAAACATGGATTCGGTTTGATGGAGAAACAGTCCGGGTTTTTGATAAGCCAGCAGACCTACCAGGAAGACACTGGTAAAGGCTGTCAGGGTTGCGTGTCTGCGGCCGTAAGAATATGCTGAAAAAAGCGTGGGAAAAGCATACAAGCCGAGCAAGAGGCGATGAGAGGTGACCAAATAGTTCATAACACCAAGAAGAATCAACATAGATAGAATCAGCCAGAGTTCTTTATTTACCTCCGCGATCTTCCCGATTTGCATGAACTTGAAACCTAGACCGATGTTGTTATCACCCGTTATGGGGGCGCGTAAATTTACCCTTTGGGTTTCTGTTTTGGAAGATGGTTCTGGAGAAGGTGTCAGGATATCCTCAGCAGTCGGATGAGGTGTCTTGTGGAGAGTCATGGCCTCTGCAAGGTATGATTTCATTTGAGCCTCTCGTGCATATCTAGTTTTAGTTGTGCGGTTTTCAGGATGTGAACATATATGCAAAGAATGTACCAACATCTTACCCAAGTAAATTCAGGATTAAAATCAACTAATTAAATACATGTAAAAGATTAGTTAAGAAAAAAAATGACGAATTTCGGCAGATTTTTGTCGCTCTTAACAATTTTTGTCATTTTTGTTTAGGAATTTTGCTTGACGAAGAAATGGGGGAAAACTATCATTTCTCTTTTCTGAGCGAATGATCTATTCATGGTTTTCGTGCTCATAGCATAAGAAACCGGGGGCATGGGGCCTGGCTTTGGGTTTACCCTTAGAAGAAAAGAATCTTACCTTGCCCCCAATGGGGAAAGGTCTATTATTAGCCGAGCGTCGGAGCATAGCGGAGATCCCGCTATGCGGGGCTCGCTGCGCTCTCTAGACGAATCCGCCGTCGCTATGAGCTAAGGCGGGACAGGCACAGACTTTTTTGCTTTGCCGACCCTAGCTAAATGCTGACAAAGGATTTAACCCAAGTTGAACATCGAGAAAAGGTTCAACGGGGCGGGCACGGCAGGCAATGGTAAAGCAAAAGGTGCTACCCTTCGGGAACCTCCATATGAAAGGATTTCTCACGCAGGAGCGTGATGACTCTTTCAGTCCCGCAAGTCGCGGGACTGAAATGTTCGTCAGTCTGCGTGGATCTGTGGCTAATTATATAGAATTCCATAACAGGCTAGTATTTGCTTGTTAGCTTTTCAGGGCGGCGGGGATACCCATTCAGGGCAGGTACACCCGCCGCCATATTGTGTTCTGTTGAGGAGGAGGAAAAACAAGATGCTGACAAAGGCGTATATCCCTTACAATGGCTACTATTCATCACCCTTCTGCCGATGGCAGGGAAGTATGGCCCTTGATAACCCCATTATCCTGGGGGCCAACACGGCCCGGAACTGGTTTCTTCATAAGAAACTGGATCCCACCATATTGGACTACCTCTATTTCGGGACGACAGTGCCCGCAAAACACACATTTTACAGCCACAATTGGGCCGCGGCCATGCTTGTGGATAATGTTAAGCCCTTACCTGCCTTGATGGTCCAGCAGGCCTGCACCACATCCACCACCTGTGTCCATCTGTGCGCCCTCAACATCGAGGCCGGGACCTATGATACCGGTTTTGCGCTCATGTCTGATCGCTGTTCCAACGGGCCTCACACGGTCTGGGCCAATCCCCTGGGGCCGGGAGGAGAGGTGGAATCGGAGAACTGGATGATGGACAATTTTAACTCTGATCCCAATGCGGGCCTCAAGATGATCCAGACCGCGGAGAATGTAGCCAAGGAGGCGGGGATTACCAAGGAAGAATGTGATGTCGTGACGCTGAGGCGTTACGAGCAGTATATGGATTCCCTTGCGGATGACCGGGCCTTTCAGAAAAGATATACGTTTCCGGTGGAGGTAACGGTCACCAGAAAGAAGACGGCCGTAGTCGAGGAGGACGAAGGTGTGACCCCCACTTCAGCCGAGGGCCTTGCCCGGTTAAAACCGGTGGAACCCGGGGGCGTCATCTCCTACGGGGCCCAGACCTACCCGGCTGACGGGAACTGCGGATTTATTGTCACCACCAGGGATAAGGCAAAGGCCTTGAGTGCGGATCCGAACATCGAGATTCAGATTGTCTCCTATGGTTTCTCGCGTGTGAAAAGGGGATATATGGCGGCCGCACCAGTGCCTGCCGCTGAAATGGCCCTTCAGAATGCGGGCTTGAAGATCGAGAATATCAAGAGCATCAAAACCCATAATCCCTTTATCGTCAATGACATAAACATGGCCAAAAAGATGGGGATTGATGTGATGATGTTTAATAATTATGGGAGCTCCTTGATTTACGGACACCCTCAGGGACCGACCGCCGGCAGAATAATTGCCGAGTTGTTGGAAGAACTCGTGATAATCGGTGGCGGCTACGGGCTCTGGGCAGGTTGCGCAGCCGGAGATACGGGGGCGGCCATGGTCTTTAAGGTTGGCTAGGGCCTTTAAGCCAATCCGATTATCTCTAGGGTCAATATAACTCTGAGACTCTGTGTACTCTGTGAGAGATATGTTGCTGTCTGTGTTTGTCTGCGTGGGTCTGTGGCTAATTATCATGTTTTTCTTAAGTTTTATTCTTGAATCGATATGAAAAGTGTGATCGGGATTGACATGGGATCTGCCTATTCCGAGGGCATTATCATGGCGGGGGGCGAAATCCTGGGCGCCTATGAATGCCTCTCCGGCGGGGATTATCAAGGAACGGCCGAAAAAATCGAAAAGGAGTTGATTTCCCAGGCCGGAGTCCAACCTGACCAGATCGCTTATACCGTCGCCACGGGATATGGCTCTAAGAGCGTCCGGTTCGCGGATGAGCAGGTGACGGATGTCTCCTGTCATGCGCATGGTCTTTTTTCGCTTCATCCCACTATCAGAACGGCTGTCGATATCGGGGACCTTTACAGTAAGGCCTTTCACATTGATGAAAACGGGAACATGACGAGTTTTCTGACCAGCGGAAAGTGTGCCGGGGGCAGTGGCCGAATCCTGAAAATTATTGCAAAGGTATTGCAGCTCAAGGTAGAGGAGATGGGAAAGATCTTCCCTACATCCAGGACCCCGGTAGAGTTTGGCACGGGATGCGCGGTTTTTGCGGAGTCAGAGGCTATATCCCGTATCTCTGAAGACGTTTCTAAAGAGGATCTCCTTGCGGGAATATATCGGGCGCTTGCCGCCCAAGTTCACAGCCTGGCTGAAAGGTTGGGGATAAAAAGCGATTATGCGATCACCGGCGGTGGGGCAAGGAATGTGGGGCTTATAGAGGCTATGAAGGAAGTCAGCGGCCTTGACCTTGTTGTGCCCAAAGATCCCCACTTAACCGCGGCACTGGGCGCCGCTATCTTTGCAGAAGAAAGGCTGGAGAATATCGTGATGGTCTCCTGACGAATTGGACACAAATAAAGTATCTACCCTCAAAGAGAAAAGTATTGGGTTAACCCATAGAAGGTGGTAAGTTTCCCTTGCTCACAATGGGGCAGGTTGATTAGCCACCCGGTCACTTTGTGACCTCGACTCACACAGACGGACACAGACGAAAGGTCATATATAAGAGCTTAAAGGCTTCATGGAGAGGCATTGACAGAGAGACAAGCAAGTTTACCCGCTTCTGGAGGGCTTGTTTGTATTTCTTTCATGCACTCCCCATTGTGTCGGATTTATCCGGCTTCCCATCGGGATGGCCTTTAAGCTAATCCTATTCCCTCTAAGTTCAATATAACTCTGTGTGCTCCGTGTGCTCTGTGAGAGGTAATTTCCGTAGCCCGGATTTAAAGGATGGGCTCATACGATTTGCAGCTTAAGGAGGAGATAGAAAGATGAATACCAACAAGGGTGATGTATTTGCCGGGGTAGACCGATACTACCAGGACTATGGGCTCAGGGCACGGGAACTGAAAGAAAAAGGGGAAAAGATTATCGGATATATCTGCTCTTTTGTTCCGCTGGAGCTGATCACCGCAGCAGGTTGTATTCCATTTCGTATCAGGGGTGATATGAATGAACCGATTACCAAAGGGGATAATCTCCTTGAAACCATTGTATGCCCCTTTGTCAGGAGTTGCTTTGACCTCTCTATGAAGGGAAAATATGATTTTATCACGGGGATGGTCATTCCCCATGCCTGTGACAGCATGACCCGAAGCTATAGCACCTGGAATTATTCCCTTGATCTTCCCTTTTTCCTTTTTCTCAATATACCGTCGGTGATCAAGGAGGCCTCCTTTGAATTCTTCAACGCGGAGTTGGAGAATCTGAAAGAACGCCTGGAGGAATTCACCGGGAATAAAATCACGGATGATGATATGAAAGAGGCTATCACACTCCACAACGAGAATAGAGAAAAGGCAAAGGCCCTTTATGAGTTCAGAGAATCCAACCCTCCCATGATCTCGGGTCGTGAGTTGACAAAGGTGTTGACTGTCGGAACGTCTCTGCCTGTAAAAGAGGCGAATCAACTCTTTGATGATGTCCTGACGGAAATTCGAGAGCGAAAAACACCGCCCCTTGAAGCAGGTCCTCGGATATTGATCGACGGGGCCTGCGTGGACAATGTGGAACTGGCCGGGATCGTAGAGGATCTGGGAGGCAATGTGGTGGTGGATACCCTGTGTAACGGGACACGGGACTATTTTCCTCAAGTGGATGTCAGCCGTACCCCGTTGAATGCCCTCTCCCATCGCTACTTGGATGGTATCAATTGCCCCAAGACTTATAGGGAGAACAAGACCGGAACCTTTGAAGGAGACTGTGAAACGCGGTTTGGTGATATCAAAGGTTTTGCCAAGGATTTCGATATCGACGGTGCCATTCTCTATGTCTATATATATTGCGATCCCTTTGGATTTGAAGTTCCGGCACGCAAGGCCTTTTACGAATCCATCGACGTCCCCCTTCTCCACCTGGAGGGTGGGTATTCGACCGGGGCCATTGGGCAAATGAAGACAAGAATCCAGGCATTCCTTGAAATGATCGGATAGGCCTGCGCCACGCTACAAGACAAGGAGGTTCAATTCAATGAGTGAGGGACAAATCAAGGAAAAACCGAAAAAAAGACGAACAGCGACCAAGGCGGCCGCTTCCATAGGACCCATGGTAAAGGCCCTTATCGGCAATACACTCAAGGCGAAGGAAGAAGGAAAGCAGAAACTGGCCTTTACCTTTATCGTCTGTTCCCATGAAGAGATCTTTCGGGCCATGGATGTGATACCGGTCTGGACTGAGCAGTTTGCCGGAATCTGCGGGGCCAAAAGGGATTCAGAACGATTTCTCGAAAGGGCGGAGTCTTTGGGTCTATCCCGCTCCCTTTGCACCTATGCCCTATGCGGTATCGGTTTTGATCAATGGCGGGAGGAGTTGGGAGAAATGCCGCCTGACCCACCCTGGGGAGGGCAGGTGCGACCCGATATGATGATATCCAGTGGGCAGATCCTGTGTGATCCCAGGGCTAAATGGTACCAGGCCTCCCAGCAGTATATGCAGGATGTCCCTATCTATAATATGGACATGCCCTATCCCCTGTTCGATCCCAAACAGGACCACAGAAAGGTTTGGGAATACTATCACAAATACATCGTTAAAGAGATGCGCGGGCTGATCACCTTTCTGGAAGAACAAACAGGGAATAAGATGAACTATGATCGCCTCGAGGAATTGGTGGATCTCAGCGACCGGACCTGGAACCTGATCCACGAGACCTACGAACTGCGCAAGTCCCACCCTTCCCCCATGGGTACGGGTGATGCCATGAATACCATGGTTCCTATGACTTTCATGATGGCGACACAAGAGGCCTATGATTTCTACGCAGAACTCAACAAGGAACTCAAGGAGAAGATCGCCAACCAAGAGGGGATCATCGAAAATGAGCGTTTCAGATTGCTCTGGGGTGGGGGTCTCCCCGCATGGTATGCTCTGCAGGATTTCAATTACTTCAACAGCAAAGGGGCGGTTTTCCCTGTTGAGACTACCTATCGAATGGTCGCCCCTTTAGATGAGATGGATATCCCCGAGACCAATGACCCTGTGGAACACATGGCCTGGCGTTGGCTCGGTTTCTGGACCTTCTGGTATGACAAGGCCCGGCAAAGATCGGGGAGTGAACCGGATGTGGAGAAACTGATCAGCTATATTGAAAACTATGATATTGACGGCGTAGTGATGCATGAGGCTTTCTCCTGCAGGACATGGCACGTGGGTCTGATCTGGCAATTGCATCAATTGGCAAAGATATACAAACCCATTCCGGTGCTCAGCCTGGGCAAAGACGGGAAGCAAATCAAAGGGCAACGAGAACTGCCATCTCTCATTCTCGAAAGTGATATCATTGATATCAGCTCTTACTCGGAAGTCGATACGCGAAACAAGATCGACACATTTATCGAGACCCTTGAGTCTGTTGAGAAGAGCAAGGTGGCGTAGAGCAGTTTCTTGTGCCTAAACCTTGAACCTTAAACCGTAGACCTTAAACCTAGTAATCATGTCCCCCTATTTCGCCGGTATTGATATAGGCTCCACCATGACCAAGGTGGTGATCATGGATGAGGAGATCATCGCCTCGATTGTAGGACCCACGGGTCCGGAGCACAGAAGACTTGCCGACCAGGTCATGGACGAGGCACTCAAAAAAGCTGATCTCCCTTTTAAGGCCATCGACTATATCGTATCCACAGGATATGGCCGGATCAATGTCCCCTTTGCAGATAAGCAGATTACAGAGATCAGCTGTCACGCGAAGGGCATTGCCCATCTTTTTCCAAAGGCCAGGACCGTTATCGATGTTGGGGGTCAGGATAGTAAGGGGATCAAGGTTGGCGCAAACGGCAAACCTATCAACTTCATCATGAACGACAAGTGCGCGGCGGGCTCCGGCCGATTCCTGGATATCCTTGCCGATGCTTTGGGATTGGATATTGCAGAATTGGGCCCCCTTTCTCTCGATGCGAAAAAACCCGCGGAGATCAGCAATATCTGTACGGTCTACGCCGAGCAGGAGGTAAGGTCCAAACTCGTGGAGGGTGTCCCTCTTCCAGATCTGGTGGCCGGCATTCATGAATCATTGACCAACCGGATCTTTCGAATGGTCAACAGAATAAAAGTGGAGCCAGAGATTATCCTGACCGGCGGGGTAGCCAAGAACATCGGGTTTGTCAAAGCCCTCTCCGATAAATTGGGACATGAGACGACAGTCCCATCTAACCCCTTACTTACCGGTGCCTTTGGGGCGGCGCTTCTGGGAAAAGACCTGGTCGAGAAGGCCATGAAAAAGGGGCAGCCACTGAAAAAGCAGGAGCGCTCCTTAAAGAAAGTCCGAATTCTCTAAAAGCACCCTAACGCTGCAAAAGTTGAAGATGCTGCAAATCTGCGGCAATCATTTTCTTTTCAGAATCTCTCGCCCGTTCCCCCGCGTCTTCGCTCGGGGTCACTCGAGCCTTCCGCCGTCGCTATAAGCTATGGCAGGACAGGCAGAGGGCACTGAGTAAACAGCAAAATAGAAACAAGGACATGTACTATTGGCTTTAAAGCCCTCCTTCTAGGAGGCCGGATATATCCGGCACAATGGAGAGTGAATTGACAGAAATACAAGCAAGTTTACCCACCTCGGGCGAGCTTGTCTTTCTGTCAATGCTTCTCCGTTTTCCTGTCCTGCCCTCGGTCGTGAGCAGTGTCTTATGGAGCCAAGTCGAAGGGTCTTCACACTTTCGGTATAATCGTATATTTGTCGACCATATGGTGAGGGTGATAGGATTCCTTGGCCTTTCTCAATCCCTCAATACCCAGATCCTGTTCCCGGTTGATATACACCATCTCTGACCAGGCATGCTGGCAGAAGAGTTGATTAATAACCGTATAGAGGCCGGGGATCTCCGGATTGGCCTTCTCAATATGAATCACGGCCGTACTCTTATTCAAGGCTTCCCCTAGAGAAAAGGCCTCCACCTTGGAGTCGATGACAATAGCCCCTCCCTGGTAATCCAGATCATCGAAGTGGATCAATGCTTCATGAACGGCATAATCCTCTGCAAGCAACTCCGGTTTCTCAACACATGCCTTCATTTGACACCATGTCTCCTGCATATCCAGAAAACACTCAACCAACTGCGTATCCAGAGGACGATATTCATACGGTGTATTCTTCAGGAAACGATTCAAGTGGTTTTTCTTTTTGTGATATTTTCTTCCCGGCAGTGTAGCAAGCTCCTTGGCCAGGTAGACATAGTCGCTGTTGTCACGATCCGCTATGATCTCATATCGATCGGAGTCCACAAAGGCGTTAGCAAAATCCTCCCCAATACGGCAGACTCGTGCTTCCTGGCCCATGCCCATCAATTCTTGGCAAAGATAATACAGAGCCTTTGCCTTGTCTCCTCCTCCAACCGGTGGAAGGCCGAAGGCCGGATCATTTTGAGGTTGAAAGAGGATCAGTAGACACTGCTCTCGGAGCTTCCATATGGGATGGTAATGGTGGCGCCACATAAATAGATTGGTGAAGGTCAATTCAGAGGTTTGGGGAGGATCCTGACTCAGATATTGGTCAAAAACTGGTTTGTCCTTTAGATCTATAGGCTTGAAACCATTTGTCTGCATAGCAGCTCTCCTTATCCTTGATACCCCCTTTTAAACTCGGTCACATTGGGAATAAGTTAAGTATAGCCCTTTCTAATTCAAGCATTCATTTTCTTCAACACATCTACTCGAGAGAAAACAAAAGGCAGCGAGTTAACCAAAACCTTGCTGCCTTGTAAGTCATTCCGTTGGTGAGATGACGATAGCTCATCCTGGCGTTGTTAAAGTCGAGGATGCTGCTATCATTGCTTTTGACAAACCCTTGTCATGTTTTTTATGCAACGTTAGGGTTCAGAGAGTTTCCCGGAAATATTCAATTGTCTTTATCAACCCTTCTTGCAGGTTGACTCTCGGCTGCCAATCCAGCTGTTGTTTGGCTAGGCCAACATCGGGCTGCCGCTGAAGCGGATCATCCCTAGGAAGAGGTTTGAAGACAATCTTGGATCGGCTTTGTGTCGATTTGATGACTATTTCTGCTAGGGTCAATACGCTAAACTCCCCAGGGTTTCCTAAGTTTACGGGCCCAATAAAGTCGTCCGGTCCGTTCATCATTCGGATAAGGCCATCAATCAGATCATCGACATAACAGAAGGACCGGGTCTGGCTTCCATCACCAAAAACGGTAATATCTTTGCCTGTCAATGCCTGTACAATAAAATTGCTGATCACGCGTCCGTCATTAGGGTGCATTCTCGGCCCATAGGTATTAAAGATCCGCACCACCCGGATATTAACCTTGTTTTGACGGTAATAGTCAAAGAACAGGGTTTCCGCGCAACGCTTGCCCTCATCATAGCAGGACCGCGGACCTATGGTATTCACGTTCCCCCAATAGTCCTCCCTTTGAGGATGGACCTTGGGGTTCCCGTAGATCTCACTGGTGGAGGCCTGAAGAATCTTGGCTTTGACCCTTTTAGCAAGGCCAAGCATATTGATCGCCCCCATCACACTGGTCTTAACGGTCTTGACCGGATTATGCTGGTAATGGATGGGCGATGCAGGGCAGGCCAGATTATATATCTCATCCACCTCGAGAAAAATCGGCTGCACCAAATCATGCCGCATCAGTTCAAAATTAGACTTTCCTAAAAGATGCTCGATGTTTCTCTTGCTGCCGCTAAAAAGATTGTCCAGGCATATAACCTCATGCCCTTCTTTGACAAGACGATCACAAAGATGGGAACCCAAAAAACCGGCGCCTCCGGTCACTAAAACCCGCTTTTGTCTATGATCCATCTTCCAGAACCTCTCAACTCAGATCTAGCATCTCTTGATTTCATTCTATATTAGGGATAGCCCATATCGTCAAGTTCTATTACATTGAGAAAAAAGGCAGGAGCCCAAACGAGGATCTCCTGCTCATTTTATTATCAGTATTTCTCGCCCGTTCACTTCGTTCACTCGAACTCTCAGAGGGTGCTGAGTAAAAATGGCTTAAAGGCTTTATGGAGGGCACTGACAGACAGATAAAAAAACTTGCCCACCTTTGGAGGGTTTACCCGCCTTTGGAGGGCTTTTTTATCTTTCTGTCATGCCCCTCATAGTGCCGGATTTATCCGGTCTCCCATTGGGAGAGGGCCTTCAAGCCAATCCTATTACTTCTAAGTTCAATATGACTTTGTGTGCTCTGCGAGAGATATTGTGTTGTCTGTGTCATTCTGTATGGGTCTGTGGCTAATAAGGATGTTCCCCTGTGAACTCTAGCGACCGCAGGGAGAGGGCGAGAGATTTAGAAATGCTTAAGAGGTGCCTTGCCCACAGCAAACACGTTGAAGCCCATCTTGAAAAGCTTTTCATGATCCAGGATATTCCGGCCATCGAAAATAAAGACAGGCCTCACCATGGACTCCAGGATACGAT
>CAZFMX010000065.1:0-18733 GCA_964520425.1 uncultured Desulfobacteraceae bacterium | reverse complement strand
GAATCTCCCAAATGTAAGGAAGTATTTATTGTAATTCGCTCGCTAACCCCGCAGCAAGCTACGGGATTAGCGCTCGCTGTGCATTTTCAAGTTAATTCTGAGACACGACATTAGGTCCTTGAGAAGGAGGGAAGGCTCAAATGTCGAGAGTCAGCAGATTCCTGAAGTAAGACAACGAAAAATGAGCGACTATCGGTCCGGGAATAAGACCACTGCGATATAGACTCAATATGAGTGGAAACAATTTGTCCAATGGAGTAGGTCTGGCAGCCCTTCTACGTAATTCCTCAGAGCGCTTCAATGACAGGCGTGTCGCGATTACTCGAGGGTGAAGGTTTTGAGACTCAGCCTTCTCTAACAGACGGGCGACGGGTGGACCCAAGTTTCCATCGATAAACGTAGCGATTTTGTTTTTCTTAACAGATGCAAATTCCATGGTTCCGCCCAAGACACCACCACAATTCGTGACAAAGTCAGGCAGGCATAGCACCCCTTTGTTAGACAATACAACCTCTGCCTTAGGCGTCACGGGATTGTTTGCACCAGAGCAAATGATATGGGCTGAAATGAGATTCGCGTTTTCTTCATTTACGCTATCGTGACGGGCACATGGACAGAGGATGTCAACAGGAAGCTCCAATAGCTTTTTAGGTTCAATATGTTTGGCTTTCCCGTAGAGATTCACAGCTTGGCTTCCTGCCTTGGCTGTCAGTTCCTTTAACACTTTGATATCAAGACCGTGGGGATTATAGATTGCCCCTTTGGAGGTGGAGACTGCAACGACCCTGACATTAATATCCTGGAACAACACTGCCAGTGCGCTACCCACTTTTCCAAACCCTTCAATCGCGACAGTACACTCTGAAAGCTTTTTCTTTAAATGACGCACGGCCTGTTTAACACTCGTAAAAACAGATACGGCGGTATAATAACCTGAATCGTTTTTGCGAAGTTCTCGATATTTGACTGGTACACCTACTCCCTTGAGCATATATCGGATATCGTCGATATCTGTCCCCATATCCGTACCGGGGACATAGATACGGTTTTGAAGTAACGGTGCGATGGCTTCGCCAAACTCCATAAGGCTCTTTCGTCGCTCAGTCAAAGGTCCTTCGGGATCCCCGCACACACCTGCCTTTGCTCCGCCCTGAGGAAGCCCGAGAAAGCCGTACTTCAGGGTCATAGCCCTTGCCAATTGTCTCATTTCCCATTCGTCGATATCGGGCAAGAGGCGCAGGCCGCCGCATGACCTGCCGGCCACCAGTGAATCAATGACCAGATACCCCAGAATATTGGACCCTCGACTCACAATGCTGAGAAGTTGATTTCCAATCTTCAGGAAATGAGTCATATCATCCATAGGAGTGTAAGGCCTCTCAATCTTAAAGGCTCCTGAATCGGACGCAAAGTGTTTGTTCTGTATGCTTTCATATGATCAAATTCTAACTCATTCAAACCACACATAAAATGGGCGCATTATATGTCCAGCCATCTATTCTTGTCAATGGATCATATTTTGGATGGTTTTTGGAAACCAAGAATGGTTTCTTGTGAGTGGCACCCTAATGTCGTGTCCCAGAAATACCTTCCATCATTTTATCCGGTTATCCGGTTCTATGTGGGAGTATGGGGGTCTCTTTTCAGTTTCACCACCATCTATCCAGAGGTCGTGGAATGGCCGTTCGACAGGCTCACGGTCCTGAGCAACGTCAAAGGACACCATAATTTTGCATATTATGAAGCAGCCCCACGAACAATGTATCCACAGCGACGGGCATTCCTTTAGCCTGTCCATTGGAGTTGTCCTCTTTGGGGGATTTAATGGGGCGAGCTGTGCATTTTCAAGTTCATTCTGAGACACGACAATAGACGACAAATCATGTATCGTTTTTTTTCAACTCAGGTTCGAACTGAAGAGGATGGATTACAGGATAAAGTATTCAAAGTTTGAACTGTACCGGTCTGCTTTACGTACTAGACCTCCCTTCCTGTGGTTGTCACACAAGTGGGGATGCGATAAATACCTGGAAAATGACGAGAAAAAAAGGTAGATTTGTCCGGCCGTCAAACAAAAAACAAGTGTTTCAAAGAAAAGAGGAAAAGTTGTGAACATAAAGAATAGTATTTGTATCATGATCTTACTGGCTTGTCTGTCTCTGATCGGTGGATTCGCTTGTACTCCTGAAAAAACCATCAGGCTGGAATTATCGACTTTTGCGCCCCCTACGGATGAATTGACCATCATGCTTCAAGAATGGTGTGATGAGGTTGGAAAACGGACAAACGGAAGGGTAAAGGTCAATCTTCATCCGGGTGCCACTCTTACCGCACCCTCACAGACCTATGATTCAGTGGTAAAGGAGATTATCGATATCGGTTTCGGACCAATAGGAGCGACCACCGGCAGATTTCCTCTCATGGAGGTGATGGATCTTCCTCTTGGACTTAAGAGCGGGTATGAGGCCAGCATGTTGTCTATGGAGCTGTTTAAGACCTTTAGGCCGGAAGAACTCTCAGACGTCAAGGTTCTGTTTATGTTGTCTTCTCCACCTGCGTACCTTCAGACCAGAAGCCCCATAAGGAATCTTGAAGAATTGAAGGGGACAAAACTAAGAGCCGTGGGGGGAACAACGACCAAGGTAATAGCTGCCCTCGGAGCAGTACCTCTGGCACTCGGTCCCACCGACGTTTATGATGCCTTATCCAAGGGAGTCGCAGATGGAGCTATTGTCATCTCGGATGCACTCTGCCAACTCAAGTGGGGAGAGTTCTTGAAGTACACAACCCTAAATACTCGCACATCCTATATTAACAGCGGCTACTTTGTGATGAACTTGAATAAGTGGAAATCCCTTTCCCCGGATGTGCAGGAGATCATAGATACCTTATCGAATGAATACCTGGAGAAGATGAGCAGACTCTGGGATCAGAAAGAAAAAGACGCCATTACTACCCTTAAAACACAGGGGCATACGACCTTTACGCTGAGCCCTGAAGAGGAGGAGAGATGGGTTGAGAGGGTTGCCCCGGTCTATGATGAATATGTAAGAGAGAAATCCGCAAAGGGAATACCAGCGGCTGATGTATTGAAATTTTGCCGGGACTGGGTCAAGAAAAACCAGTAGCAGGGAATGGTCATGAAAAAAAGAGTCTTGATGCGTATATCGGACCGGATCAGTAACTGGATGGAGATCTCTGCCGGGATTCTTCTTGTATTGATTATGGTCATTACGGGTTGTGACATTGTCGGGCGGATATTCGGCCACCCTATTCCCGGCACATACGAAATGGTTTCTTTTGCCGGCGGACTGGTAATAGGTTTGGCGCTGCCCGTCACTTCACGAGAACGAGCACACGTCATCGTGGACATTCTTACCTCAAGGGTATCTTCTCGGGCAGGAGCTTTGCTTCATGTGATGACTCGTTTAATGGTGATAGTCTTGTTCCTGCTCCTCGGCTATGCCACTGTCAGAATGGGCATCGACTTTTATGCTTATGGGCAGGTGACCCCTGTTCTTGGCTTCCCCTATTACCCGGTGGCCTATATAATTTCCGGGGCCTGTTTTATGGAATCCCTGGTCCTTGTCGTTGATATGGTCAAGGGGGGAGGAGTTGTCAGGCATGAGTGAGATAGCTGTCGGTTGCATGGGTCTAATCGCTCTACTGATCCTCTTTCTCTCCGGCATTGAACTGGCCTTTGCCATGACGATTATAGGCATTCTGGGTTTCGGTTATCTCAGGACTTTTAATGCTGCGATCAATCTTTTTGCGAATGATTACTTCTCGGCCTTAACCTCCTACGCTTTTACCGTAATCCCGCTCTTTGTCCTCATGGGGCAGGTCGCCTTCAACTCGGGCATAGCCGACAAGCTCTACAGCACAACCCGAAAATTCGTCGGCCATGTGCCGGGTGGACTCGCCCTGGCTACAGTGTTAGGTGCAACGGTCTTTAAGGCGATTTCAGGATCGACTCTTGCCACTACGGCGACTTTTTCGGGCGTGGCCATCCCGGAGATGGATAAATACGGCTACAGCCGGAAACTATCCACTGGCGTTGTGGCAAGTGTCGGTACCTTGGGGATGCTCATACCTCCCAGTGGGAATCTGATCATCTTCGCGATGATCACGGAACAATCCATTGGGAAGCTCTTCATGGCAGGCATCCTACCGGGATTGATCATGGCCGTTTTGTTTATTCTCGTTGTAGTCGGATGGGTTAAGATCAACCCCTCGCTTGCACCAAAGGGCCCCAAGTTCGGATGGAAGGAGCGTTTGAAGGGTGTGCCGCTTATCATCTGGCCCTTGATCATCTTCGTTATAGTTATCGGAGGCTTGCTGGCCGGATTCTTTACACCCACCGAAGCAGGCGCTGTAGGATCCATCGCCGTTTTGGCCCTGACTGTGGCTAAAAAGGACCTCGATTTCACAGGATTTGTTAAATCCTTGTCGGAATCGTTGCGCATGGCCTGTATGGTTCTTTTCCTTATCGCAGGATCGACAGTTCTCGGTCATTTCATCGCCATGTCCAAGATCCCTTTCGCTGTAGCATCATGGACCCTTAGCCTTGGTGTACACCCTTTCATCGTAATCGGTCTGATTGTTTTCGTCTATCTACTCGGCGGATCCTTCATAGATGACCTTGCCTTTATGATTCTCGCCACACCGATTTTCTATCCGGTCGTGTTAGAGCTAGGTTTTAATCCCATCTGGTTCGCAATGGTTATCGCCGTCACATTGATGATAGGTGTGATCATTCCACCGATTGCAATTGCTGTATTTGTTGTAAAGAGCATTACAAAAGAATCTGTATGGCTTGTATATAGGGGAGTAACGCCATTTCTAACAGCTCTCTTCTTAGGTCTGCTTCTGCTTTTTGTCTTTCCGGAGATAGCAACATGGCTTCCCGATCTTCTCATGAAGTGAAGTGTTTGAGCCCGAACAAAGGCTCAGGGCGTAGAGTCAAGACTGAGATGATAGAGCCTTCCGTCTTGAGGTTGGGTGTAGAATCGTTTCTTGACATGATTCTCTCCAATACGGTATGAGACGGAATATACGATAAGGTGTATGACCTCATATCATGAGGCATAATCATGAATACCGACTAACGTGTGGATAGAACAATGAAGAAGATCGCTCTATTAGTGTTCCTTTTGATATTGACCTCCATGTTCATCTCAATTCCTTTGAACTCGGGTACCACTAAGGAAAAGAGACTCAAATTGTCCCTGGTTAATTTTGTGCCCGATATCCCTCCAGGATCGAATTGGGCCCGTCTCTTCATCAGCAACATAGAAGAGATGTCCAACGGCACCATAAAGGTCAGACTCATGGGGCCGGAGGCAATCCCCTCAGCTGATGCCCCTGCAGCCGTCAAGAGGGGTACTGTAGATATTGCAAGCGCCCTGTCTCCATTCTGTGATGCCCTTGTTCCCGGATCGAGTTCAATCGGCCGCGCGGAATACAGCCCCATGGAACTTCGAAATGGCCCTGCATTCAAGTACTACAGGGACCAATTCGCCAAACAAGGCGTCTATTATTTAGGCGCCTCCCTATCCTCGCTTCCACAGGTACAAACGGTATTCTATTTGAGAAAGGAAATTGGGTCCCTAAAGGACTTGGACGGACTTAAGATTGCCTCGATGGGAGGCTCCAACAGGATGTTTATCGAAAAGCTAGGAGCTGTCTGCGTGCCAATAGACTTCCCCGATTACTTTACATCCATGGAACGGGGCACGATAGACGGTTACAACATCGGTATCCCAGGGATTCAGGATTTCAGCCTCACGCCAGTCACCAAAGCCATGTTGGATGAATCCTTCAGCTCGTGCGGGGGGATGATGATCATGAACATGGCAAAATACAAGAGCCTTACTCCTAAGCAGCAGGACATTCTTAACAAGGCGATGATTCAGGCGGAGATAGACGGTGCCAGGATGTTCACAGAGGTTGTCGAAAAGGTAAAAAAAGATATTTCTACTGCTGGTGTGAAGATTATCCGCCTTTCTCCCGCCGATTCAAAGAAATTCTATCTTGATTATCGAAATACCATGTGGGAGGAAGACATGACTAGATGGCCCCACATTGCACCTAAATTAAAGACATGGCTTGTTGATCCCGACTTTCCGAGGGCGAATTAGTCTCCTCATCCTCCGGTTTAGACCTGGGTTCTGAAAAAAGACCAGTAGGTGTCATCTGTTTGTATAATCCATGTTCAATCCGGAAAGGTCAGATATGAAGATCTTGCCCAAAGCAGAAATCATCTTCGATAAAACCATCGACTGCATGCTGATGGCAGCTGCTGTTATTGTGGTCTTGGACGCCTTAGCCGTTTCAGCGGATGTCATCTTGAGAAAGGCTATCGGTTTTACGTGGTCACCTTTGTATGAGATTATTACCTACAGCCTTTTATGGATGACCTTCCTCGGCACGACGGCAATCATGAGAATGAATGGCCATGTGAAAATGGACTCTCTTACCAGTCAGCTTTCTCCGAAAACAGAGGCCTTGCTGAACACCATCAGCCACAGCCTCTGTGTACTCTTGGCCGGTGTGATGCTGTTCTACACCATCAAACTGACCATAACGGATTATCAAAGCGATTTTGTTCTCGCATCCATATTGAATCCGCCCAAATGGCCTATTGAGATCATTATCCCCATTGGATTCTTCATGTTATTTATTCAAATCATCAGAAATGCCAAAGGCTTCTTTGAGAGGTACAAGGTCCTGTCCCGAAAGGAAAAGCCTGCTGCCGATAACCAGATCCCTGGGGATAATATGTAGTCATAGCAATAACCGGAGATGTTACTGTGGAGTGGTATTTTGCATTACTGCTGATGTTCGGTTTACTGATTGTGCTTATGGCAACAGGCATGCCCATATCTTTTGCCTTTATATTCATCTGCATCATCGGGTCATACCTTTTCTGGGGAGGCGAAGTCGGTCTCGAACAATTGGCCATGAGTTTTTATAGTTCGGTGACCAACTACAACTTTCTCCCCATCCCCCTCTTTATCCTTATGGGGAATATCGTTTTCATCTCTGGAACCGGTACGCGCCTAATAGATGGGGTAGATCAGATCCTGGGGAGACTCCCCGGAAGACTCAGTCTCCTTGCGATTGGTTCCGGTGTTCTTTTAGGAACCATGATCGGCATCAGTGGGGGCTCAATCGGCATACTCGGTAAGGTCCTGGTGCCGGAGATGGAAAAACGGGGCTATTCGAAAACCATGACCCTGGGACCGATCGTGTCGAGCGGCACACTTGCGATTCTCATTCCTCCCAGCGCACTTGCCGTTTTCCTCGGTGCCGTCGCGCAGGTGTCGATCGGAAAGCTCCTCCTTGCCATCATCTTACCCGGTCTCATGGTGGCTTTCCTGTTCCTGAGTTATATTATCATCCGGTGTGTGATTAATCCGACCCTGGCTCCGAATTACGAGGTCCCTCACATACTCCTCTCACAAAAAATCAAGACTGGCTTTACCCAGATAGCTCCTATCGTCCTGGTGATCTTTGCAGTCATCGGGAGCGTCTTTATGGGCATAGCAACGCCTGGGGAGTCAGCTGCCCTGGGGGTCATCGCATGCTATGTTCTTGCCGCCATCTACCGCAAGCTTTCCTGGGAGACAATCAGACTATCCGCCCAGGATACGGTCCACGTGACGGTCATGGTCTTTTTCATCGTGGTCGGATCGATATGCTTCAGCCGCATTCTGGCCACGACAGGGGCTATTTCCATGTTGATCCAATGGGCAATGGATCTCAATATTCACCCTATCTTACTTATCGTTTCCACTCAAATAATCCTTGTCTTTCTCGGCGCGTTCATGGATCCTGCAAGCATCGTCATGATCACCGTCCCCGTCTTCTTTCCCCTCGTAAAAGCCCTCGGTTATGATACGCTGTGGTTTGCCGTTATATCATTGATGAACATACAGCTCGGTCTTATTAGCCCGCCCTTTGGTCTGGATTGTTTTACCATGAAAGCCATCGCTCCGGGCGATGTGACGCTGGGGGATGTCTTCAAATCCTCCATCCCGTTCATGTTGTTGGGCTTCCTGTCCGTGGCTATGGTGATGATGTTCCCGCAGATCGGGCTCTGGTTACCGAATTTGATGCAAAGGTAGCGGGATGTGCCTCTTTAGTTACTCGTGATCATTAGTGAATCTGAAGTTGACAGACAGAAATGGAATAATGCACTTTTCATATACATAAAGAAAGGCGGAAATAACAAGAAAGGTATGGCCATTCCAAAAACCTTCTCATTGGGTGTCATATTTGCCTCGGCGACCCTGACCATTATGGCCGGAAGCATCATCGCTCCGGTACAGAATCTGATGCGAGATGGTCTGGGTGTGGCGCCCACGTCTATTGGCCTGATCATCACGACTCATGGGCTGTTTATGGCCCTGTTCAGCCCATTGATGGGAGGTATCATTGACCGCAAAGGGGTCAAGAGACCCTATATCATCACGCTCATCTCCTATGGTCTTGCCGGCGGGTCTGGATTACTGATCAACTCCTTCTGGATTTTTCTGATAAGCAGGGCCTGTCTAGGAATTGCTCTGGCTGGAATCTTCACAGCTATCAACGTACTGATCCTGAACATGTATGAAGGGATTGAACGGGATAGAGTTATGGGATGGAGAGGTAGTGCACAGTCTCTTGGAGGGGCTATCTATCCAGTCATTGGTGGCACACTGGGCGGGTTTTCATGGCGCTTTCCTTTCGCAGTCTATTTGCTGGCCATACCCATTGGTCTGTGCGCCATGGCAGCCATTCCAAAACCGTCCGTCAAGCATCAGGCGGAACATCAGATCAGTGAAAGCTCATCCGTATTTAGGGTTTTTACAGAGAATCCAGTATTATGGGTCATTTACGGTCTTATGTTGTTTGGCAATATCCTTCTGTATGCCATCGTCATTTACCTGCCTCAATTCCTTGAAACCTTCGGTATAACTAGCAGCTTTCACATCAGTCTGTTTATTTCCGTCATGACAACCTCGGGAGCATTGACTTCACTTATCTACGGAAAAATAAGGTCCCGGTTTACCTACCATACAATCGTGACCTTTGCCGTTGCTTTGTGGATCGTATTGTTTACCATTATATCCCAGGCATCCGACATCTGGATGATTATAGTGGGCGTGGCCCTGTTTGGAGTCAGTCAGGGACTCGTCATGCCCACGGTTATGGTATGGATCGGGGAAGTGGTTCCACCGTCGTTCAGGGGAAGATTCAGCTCATATCTAGGATCATCCGGATATATCGGCCAATTCCTATCCCCTTACCTCTTTGCACCGGTATTTATGTCGGTGGCCCTCAAAGGCGTATTTATGGTTGGTGCCGGAGTTGGCTTGGCCTGGTTCCTGGGGCTTCTACTAGCCTTTCCAAAGATCAGTCATAGAGGAGAATAGAGCATTTCAAAGATTCAACGAGGGATCATGGGTGGGAGAGGGTATTCTTTCAGAAAAATCTTGTTTTCAGGAGGCTTTCATGAGCAACAATCAGCAGAATATTGTCAACACTAAAGCCGGTGCTCTGGAAGGAATTTTTAAAAACGGGCTCTATGTGTTTAAGGGTATCCCCTATGCTGCTCCACCCACACGGAATTTACGTTGGATGCCGCCGCAGCCTGTCAAACCATGGAGCGGTGTGCGGTCGGCTAAAGATTACGGCCCCATTGCTCCTCAGAACCTTATGCCAATGGAGTTGGTTGGCGCGCCATCCTTTGAAGGTCAACCACAATCTGAAGATTGTCTTTCCTTGAATCTCTGGACCCCCGGACTCGATGATGCCCGCCGACCAGTATTATTTTGGATACATGGCGGTGCTTTCATTATCGGTGCGAGCACAGAGTCTTTTTTGGAAGATGGGACACTCGCCAGACATGGCGATATCGTTGTTGTCAGTATCAACTATCGGCTTGGCGCGTTCGGTTTTATGAACCTGAAGGAAATAACCGGTGGCAAAATACCGGCTACGGGTAATGAGGGCCTGCTTGACCAGATAGCAGCGCTGGACTGGGTGCAGGATAACATCACCGCTTTTGGGGGGGACTCTGATAATGTCACCATTTCCGGCTTTTCGGCCGGAGGCATGAGTGTCGGTACTCTATTGAGTATGCCGGCTGCGCATGGTAAATTTCACAAAGCCCATAACCGTAGCGGTGCAGCCAATATCGTAGGTCCATTAGAGGATTGTGTTCGAATTACAGAGCAGTACCTCAGCATTTTGAATCTGAAGGGTAAGGATGTGGATGCATTACGCTCCTTGAATACGTGGCAGCTTCTCGAGGCTCAACAGGTGCTGTCCGACAAGCTGCGTCAGGAGGAATACCGTGCCACACCTTTTCAGCCTGTTGTTGACGGTAAGGTCCTCGCGGACCTGCCTATGAATGCAATTAAAAAAGGAGTTGCAAAAGAAATCCCCATTATGTCCGGTACCTCTCTTGATGAACTCAAGTGTATGAACACCATGGATCCCACTATTCACAATATGAATGACACCGGGCTGGTTGAGAGGTTGAGTGGTATGATGCCGGCAGAATGGGTCCCCAGTGTTGTTGAAGCATACCACCAGGCTTTGAGCGAACGCGAAGGCAGTGTTACACCGGTAGGGCTTCTGGGCAGCATTAATACGGATTGGATGTTCCGTATACCGACTATCCGGCTGCTGGAGGCTCAGCGCGATAATGGAGCGCCAGCATATCATTACCTGTTTGTCTATCAATCCCCGGCCATGGACGGCATCCTTGGCGCTGTGCACGGCCTGGACAATCCTTTCCTTTTCGGGTGTCTTGATGAAGAGTTCACTGGGATTGACTCGGAACTGAATGATCTGGCTCTCAAGATGCAAGATTCCTGCGTTGCCTTTGTCCTCAGAGGAGACCCATCATGTGATAGCGTGGGCAAGTGGCCGGTCTATGGAAAGGATCGAATGACCATGCTTTTCGATAGGAATTCTCGTGTCGAAGCCGCTCCATACGAGATAGAACGCGCAGCCTGGGATCACTTCGACTATCTATACAGTACGCCATTGTAGTAGACATCAGGTGTATAGGGTTTGGAGGAATAAAAAGCAAAATAAATAGGAAAGGCGGGACGAGTATGAAGAAGAAATTTGCAGGTGTCGGGATACCCATGACAGATCCCAAGAAGCCGATGAAGCCTCCGACTAAAGCACCGTATAAGAGGATTGCAACGGAAGAGGCCTGGGCTACTCCCGAACTCATGCAGGGATTTCGCGACCTGATCGCTAAAAAAGCGGGTGATGCCGGTTTCCTATCCTTGTGGGGGGTTTTTATTGAAAAGGGAGGAATACTCATTGACCGGCTTCTCGATATGGGTGAGAACCGCATCAGGGACATGGATGCAACGGGAATTGACGTACAGCTTCTGTTGTTGACGGCTCCGGGTGTACAGGTTTTCAGTAAAGGCAAGGCAAAATCCTTGGCCGCGGACAGCAATGACCAATTAGTGGAAGCGATCCGTAAATATCCCAGGCGATTTGCAGGTCTCGCCGCTGTCGCTCCTCAGGATCCTGCAGCCGCGGTAAAAGAACTTGAAAGAGGGATGAAGCTGGGTCTCAAAGGAGCCGTTATTAACTCCCACACAATGGGAGAATATCTCGACGACCCAAAGTTCTGGGAGATCTTTGAAGCCGCCGAGTCTTTGAACGCCCCCATTTACATCCATCCTCAAACCCCGTCTCCGGATATGGTCATGCCCTTTGTAAGGCGCGGACTGGATACGGCAATCATGGGTTTTGGGGTGGAGGTTGCCCTGCATTCCCTGGGCATTATCGTGAGTGGAGCATTGGATCGCTTCCCCAACTTGAAAATCGTTATCGGACACGGGGGGGAAGGACTTCCCTACTGGCTTTACCGGATCGATTACATGCAGGAGTACAACCGGCAGGCATTCATGCCGAAGCTTAAGATGCTACCGAGCGATTACATGAAACGAAATTTCTATATTACGACGAGCGGGATGCCCTGGGCTCCGGCCATTACCATGGCTCAGTCGGTTCTCGGTATGGATCGTGTACTCTATGCAATGGATTATCCGTATCAATATCGCGTCGAAGAGGTCATCATGACGGATAATTTTCCAATCAACGCCGCCAATAAGAAAAAACTGTTTCAAAAGAATGCAGAGAAAGTGTTTTCGCTATAGATCTCCTGAGATAGTCGCATATTATTCTCAGCCTCTATGGTTTAAGAAACAATGCTTCAGATTTCCCAATGGGAGTAATCCAATGGCATTGACCGCCTCGACTTTGAATGATCCACCGCAGATTTCAAAAATAAGTGATATTATCGACAATCGGCCTATGAGCCGTTTCCAGATTCGCACGATAATCCTGGGGGGGCTGGTACTTTTTTTTGACGGCTTTGATGCCCAGACAATCGGATTTCTTGCTACTCCCATCGCTGAGAGTACTGATATACCTGTCAATACCTTTGGTCCCATTTTCTCCGCCAGTCTGATAGGCCTGATGATCGCCGCTATGTTCGCAGGCCCGATCGCAGATCGTTGGGGACGCAAGTGGCCGATTATATTCTCTACTCTGGCGCTTGCCGTATTTTCCATTTTGACGGCGTTTTCGACCTCGTTCAACCAATTGTTGATTTTCAGGTTTTTGACAGGACTGGGACTCGGCGGTGCTTTGCCGAATGTTGTCGCTCTTTCTTCCGAATATGTACCCAAACGCCTTATGGCTGTCCTCGTGGCGGTCCTTTTCTGTGGATTGCCGGTGGGAGGTTTTGTTTGCGGAATGCTCAGCTCGGCTTTACTTCCTGTCTGGGGATGGCAATCCGTATTTTACATTGGCGGGGTTCTGCCATTCCTTGTTTCCCTCCTGCTCATCCTGCTGCTCCCTGAATCGGTTCGATTCCTGTCTCAGAGAGGAGACAACCCCCAAAAGATAGCCAAACTCATGGCGCAGATTGCGCCGGGAATAGAAGCCGAGACGGATCAATCCTCCTTTGCCGCTCCTGTAGCCGTGTCTAGAGGTGTATCTGTAAAATATCTTTTTACAGAGGGTCGGGCTGTTGGGACTTTCCTGCTATGGATCCCCAACTTCATGAACCTGCTTCTCATGTATGTGATCGTCAATTGGCTACCCGCGCTCCTAAGAGCATCAGGCATGTCCGTTTCCGACGGAGTGACGGCGACCTCATTATTCAGTCTGGGAGGCATCTTAGGGACTTTGACCGAAGGCTTTTTGATAAAATTCGGGGGGCCTTACAGAATCCTGCTTGCAGAGTTCGGTTTATGCGGTCTGTTTATTGCTGCGATGGCCATGGTGGCTCATTCCTGGCCGCTGGTCATCATACTGGCATTTCTGCTGGGTTTCCTGGTCATCGGTGCTCAGGCAGGTCTTAACGTGCTGGCTGCAAACTTCTATCCAACCTCTATACGATCCACCGGAGTGGGATGGGCGCTGGGCATCGGGAGGATCGGTTCCATCGCCGGGCCGATTCTCGCTGGAATGCTCTTGTCCATGCAATGGCAGCCATGGCAGGTTTTGCTTTCCGGTGTGCTCCCTGCCTTGTTTGCTTTGAGTGCCATTTTATTCGTCCGATGGGTGCCAAGCCGGGAAAGTCCTTACGCCGCCATATCAGATTCCTGAACAGCCGGGATATGGAACAGCTTATAGAACGCCCTGATATTTCTTAAGGTATGTTCTTCGGATAGGCCTTGCCATCCCGCATTTCGATATAATCGACTGTGGCCATTTCGCCCAGCATTAGAGATACATTCAGCGGATAGATAGGCGGATAGATTTCTTCTCGTTCCCATTGAGTGAATTGGTCAAGGATTTCATCGACCGTCATTCCGGGTTTAGTTTTAATCTTCTCCAGTATACTCATCTCCCTATTGTAATGGGTCAGCATATCTCCGCCATCCGCCAATCCAATAGGCTTACACTCAAAACAGGCCCCGGTCCTCGTATCTTCACATATGAAACGCCTGGATTTGCGGATTAGGGCTTTTGGCAGTTCGGCCGGAATGGCTGCCAGATGTTCGGGATCAGCCCCCTTTGGCGCCTCCTTTAAGGGGTGGAAACCAATACCGTCGTATTGTTTCATGCCGGGGTCTCTGGCACTTAGTCCGGTGTAAAGGTAGAGGAAACGATTTTCGTCACCATACCCGTAAAAAACCGTATCCCAAATGACCCCCACCATGTTCCTTAATAATCCGTTACAGATCCGACCGTCGAATTTCGCACCATCGTAGGTGAACGACTCGCCGATGTGGTAGTCGAAGTGGCAGGGGAACCTTTCGGGGTCGCCAATAAACGATACCAGTGTGCATTTCACTTTAAATGGCAAGGATTGTATCCTCCGTGTGGTTTTCGAGACCTTTGAAAAATGCCCCCTTTTGCCCAATCTCGGCGTCAGGCTCAAATTCTAATCCTCGAAATACTCAAGGTATTCCTGGCTGTCCCGATGAAGATCGGGAGGGTTGCAATTTTCGCCTTCATTGACCTTGACCAAAATTGAGCATTTTTCAAAGGTCTCGTTTTCTTTGATAGATCTTACCATCCCGCCCCTTCCTGCTTTATCTATTTCAGTCGGTTTCTCTGCAAAAACACATGGGGCATATCTTGAATGGAATGGATTAGGGAAGGTGCTTCATCAATCACGCGTCTTTGTGTAGTACTCCTTGTAGATATATGAATCATCCAATTTCTGTCAAGGGTGAAGGGGTGAAGGATTTAAATGGTTTGTTTTGCATCTGACTTCTGATTGACATACAATGACAAATCCAATACATTTGAATCCCGTATAAGTCATATCCTATCACCTCACCTCGCCAAAAAAAGGAGGTCCAATAGACCTAGGGATGCCCTTAACTTATTAACTTAATGGGGCTATTTGACACCACATGATCACCAATTGAGGAGGAAGATATGAAGAAGAAGATTCTGTTTGACAGCTTTCTGTTTATGTTGGTTGCCCTGATTTCAGTCGGAGTAATGTCGTGCACAACAGAGCCGGCAGATACAGAAAAGATCTGCGACGAGCGCTTGATTACTGTTTTGAATCCGGCGATTTCGAGCAACATGACGGAACGGGTTCCGCTCGCGCCGCGTAGCGGTACCCTGGAAGGAAAAACGATTTACCTGGTGGACCTTCAGTGGGGCGGGCCTAAAGCCGGCTACAGCGTGTTCGAGGAGATGAAGGACTGGTTTTCCAGGAACATGTCGTCGGTCAATGTAGAGATAAGAAGGGCAAGCGGCGGCTGGATGGGCGATGATGCGGCTCTTCGGAATGAGATTATATCCAAAAAAGCCGGTGGGGTCGTCATTGGGATCGGTGGTTGACACGGCTGCGTATCGGCCGTGAGCCGATTTGCAAGAAGTCTTGAACTTGAAGGAATACCTACAGTAGGTTCTTCCGGCATCAATGTTGTAAAATTCAAAGACTATGAACTGAAATACTCCAACGGCATGCCAATCCGGTATGTCGCCTTTCCCTTTCCCGTTGCTGGTCAACCCAGGTCAGTACACAAGAGTTATGTTGAAGGAAATGATCTTTTAAGCAACAAGCCCATGATGCAGGCGATTATAGATGCCCTAACAAAGCCTCGTACTGACGAAGAAAAGAAAGAGGGAGTGCCTCCAGGGGGGACTCCCGAGCCGAGGGTTCTGAAGCCGGATACTGAGGACAACCTGCGGCGCCTGTTTAAAGACAGAGAGTGGACCGACTTTAATCCGATCATCCTTCCTACAGAGGAGAGGGTTTCAGCGATGCTCAAAGGAACCAGTCATCAGCCCGATGAGGTGGTGAGTAAATATGGCTCCCGTGAAATGATCGTCGAAAAGGCTGCGGTTTATGCGGTTATGGCCGGCGCGAAACCGGAATACTTTCCGACCATTCTCGCGATCTGCTCTCAGGCTCCGTCTTTCGGCAATTCGACAAGCTC
The DNA here is from genome assembly GCA_964520425.1 of uncultured Desulfobacteraceae bacterium. Taxonomy (GTDB): domain Bacteria; phylum Desulfobacterota; class DSM-4660; order Desulfatiglandales; family HGW-15; genus JAFGFY01. The sequence goes on along the minus strand of CAZFMX010000065.1, from coordinate 2,795 downwards.
CATGGCAAACATGATCGTTGTGAATGGGCCGATCCGAAAAGAATTGGGCATGAATTCAGGCGTTGATGTCATGGGCCCCTTTGCCGAGGCCAACTCAATACTGGGCAGGGTTTTCACATTGGCAGGCAAAATCATGGGAGACCTCCGTCTGAACGAAGGAGCCTATTCAACCCTGGGAAGCAACCTTCAATACAACAACGTGTGTATTGCTGAAAACGAAGAAGCCCTACCCGAGGGATGGGAGTCCCTCAGTGTGCGGCAGGGCTATAAGCCTACGGACAATGTGGTCACCATAGGCATTGGATGGAGCTATATTTCAAGTGTGGGTGAAGCGCAGATCAACCATCCACCCCACATGATGTTCCGGGATTACATGAGATCCCTTGCAGGCATGTCAGCGACCATCGTCATGGATCCAACCGTCGCCGGCCTCCTTAAAGACGTTCATGGTTTCAAGACAAAGGACGAACTGAGTAAATGGCTGTCTGAGAATGTGGAGGTTGCCGCCTCAACATACTGGGGTAACGGTGTGAATACGACCGCATATACGCCTATGGCGCTTCAAGGCCTGGAACCTTTTGCGACATTCCTAAAGGCGTCCCCGGAAACGCTCATCAAGCCTTTCTCTAATGCCGGGGCTATCCAGATTGTGGTTGCAGGCGGAGGGATCCAGACCACGTGGTTTGTGACGGACTTCGGACTCCGCAGAGGGATTCTGATCGACGACTGGAAATAGTAGATGATGGCAGCTTCGAGAGCCATATGGCACCAGGTGCCGCCGTTATCCTATTAATGTGTGTATGAGGTTTCTTTCAAGAATAACGGGGTTAGATTTTCATTCCTGAAGGAGTCATATAAAAGCAGAAAAGGGGGGTCACTCTCCACGGGGTGACCCCCTTCCTTCTAAAAAAGCACCTCCATGAGGCCTTTGACTGAACTGATGCCTACCAGTTCCATATTCGTCTCCGCGCGGGCCTTCAAGTTGCTCTCGGAAAGAATGCATTTTTTGAAGCCGAGCTTTTTGGCTTCTTTTATTCTGAGTTCAGGCTGGCTGACCCCACGAATTTCACCTGCCAGTCCCACCTCCCCGAAGATCACGGTATTGCCGTCCACCGGCCTGTCCGAAAAACTGGAGATGAGGGCAGAAACCATACCCAGGTCCGCGGCCGGTTCATCGACTTTGAGCCCGCCCGCCACGTTGACAAAGATATCCTGATCCCCCATCTCTATGCCCATCCGCTTTCCCAGCACAGCCACCAGAAGCGATATGCGGTTATGGTCTACACCAATGGCCGTCCGCCGGGGCATACCCAGGGGGCTTGGGCTGACAAGGGCTTGTATTTCCACCAATACGGGTCTGGTCCCTTCAAGACACGGGATGACCACGGAACCGGAGACGCCTTCAGGCCTTCCCTCCATAAAGATGCGTGAAGGATTCCCCACCTCCTCCAGGCCGGCTTCCTTCATTTCAAAGACGCCGATTTCGTTCGTGGCCCCATACCGGTTCTTGACGGATCTCAGAATTCTGAATGTGTGACTCCTGTCTCCTTCAAGATAGAGGACCGTATCCACCAGATGCTCCAGGACCTTTGGGCCGGCAATGGCCCCTTCCTTGGTCACATGCCCGATGAGGAAGGTGGGAGTATTGGTCTCTTTTGCCCAATTGAGGATTCGCGAAGAGACCTCTCTCACCTGACCTACACTGCCGGGAGCTGAGGGGAGGTCATCCGTGTAAACGGATTGAATGGAGTCCACTACAAAGACATCAGGCTTCAGCTCATCGATCCTCTTGAAAAGATCTTCAAGGCTGGTTCCGGCCAGGACATAGAGGTCTTTGGAATGAATGGTAAGGCGATCGGCCCGAATCTTGATCTGCTGAGGGGATTCTTCTCCTGAGAGATAGAGGGTCTTCAATCCGTCACTGGCAAATCGACCCATGGCTTGCAGAAGAAGGGTGGACTTTCCAATGCCGGGATCCCCGCCGATCAACACGAGAGAGCCGGGGACAAGGCCTCCGCCCAGGGTGCGGTCAAACTCGATCATACCGGTTTTGAACCGGAGTTTCGGATCAAGGGAGATCTCGTCAATCCTGCGGGGATGGCCCGTGGAAGGTGTTCGTCCGGTTTTGACCGCGGGCTCCGACCTCTCCTCAACAAAGGAATTCCATTGCCCGCACTCCGTGCATCGTCCCATCCATTTCGCCGTCTGATACCCGCAGCCCTGACAGACAAACACAAATTTTCCCTGTTTCGCCATGATCGTTCAGCCCCGAGACACAATGCTAGAGTGGTTTCATCTCTCGTCTTATCCCACGCCAAACTATCTGTGTCAACACTGGGGTAGCAAAGCAAGAGACCCCCATGCCCCCTTTGAATCCGTGCAGCAGGTACTTATTATTTTTTGGATCCGGGTGAGTTTGATTCTCATACACTTCCACCATAACCTATTCAAATTATACATTTTTAGACTTTAAAGTTATACACCAGAACTACACCAAGTTTACCTAAAAAACTGAGAGAAACCTATATATTTTCTGCTGTTTAACACCACCAAAACCCCCGTTTGAAGTAGCCAAAATCTCACTTCGGTTTCTTTTCGGCTATCATATAGAATGAATTTATTAAATTCGGTCCCCTCGCCTTTCATATACTTTAAGTTGGCTGACCTCCCGGTAAATTCACTGAAGATACATACCTTCATTTCCGTTTTTTAGACCATAATGAATGGGTGAATAATAATTGTTTTTAATTTTTATTTTCTTATGCAAGATAGTTATCTATTGTGCTTTTTAAACG
>CAZFMX010000064.1:0-18821 GCA_964520425.1 uncultured Desulfobacteraceae bacterium | reverse complement strand
GCCCTGAACAACGGGCATTTGCCCCAGGTAGATGCGGTTAGAATCGAGGAAATGATCAATTACTTTGATTACGCCTATGCTGTACCAAAGGACCGATCGACGCCCTTCAAACCGACCGTTGCCGTTTTCCCTACGCCATGGAATCCGGATACCAAATTGTTGCACATCGGAATCAAGGGGTATGACATTGTGAAGGAAGAAAAGCCCCGGTCCAACCTGGTCTTTCTCCTGGATGTCTCAGGTTCCATGAACAGCCCTGACAAACTGCCCTTACTCAAGAACTCCATGAGGATGCTCGTGGATGCGCTGGAGAAGGATGATACGGTCGGCATCGTGGTCTATGCCGGGGCGGCGGGCACGGTGCTTGAACCCACAAAAGTTAGTGAAAAGGGGAAGATCCTGGCAGCCCTTGACAGACTGCGTGCTGGTGGCTCTACCGCAGGCGGGGAGGGGATACGCATAGCCTACTCCCTGGCAGAGGCAACCTATGACCCCGATGGAGTCAACCGGGTGATCCTTGCCACGGACGGCGACTTCAATGTGGGTATCCGCGATCCGGAAGCACTCAAGGATTTTATCGAGCGCAAAAGAAACACCGGGATATTTCTCTCGGTCCTGGGCTTTGGTCAGGGCAATTATAATGATGTCCTGATGCAGAAACTCGCGCAGAACGGCAACGGGAACGCGGCCTATATCGATACCCTCAACGAGGCACGCAAGGTGCTCGTGGACGAGGCCGCGGGTACACTTTTTACCATCGCAAAGGATGTCAAGATCCAGGTGGAATTCAATCCTGAAAAGGTGGCCGAATACCGCCTGATCGGATATGAAACCAGGATGCTCAATCGCGAGGATTTCAATAACGACAGGGTCGATGCAGGGGATATCGGGTCCGGCCACAGTGTGACGGCCATCTATGAGATCACGCCCGTTGAAAGCAAGGGAAGGCTGATTGATGACCTTCGCTATGGGTCTTCAAAGGATTCAGAAAAAGGCAAGAAGAACAAAGAATATGCTTTCCTGAAGATCCGCTATAAACTGCCCAAAGAGACGGAAAGCAAGCTTATAACCCTGCCCATCGATAGCGACAGCGAGTTCGGCAAGATCGCGAAGGCCCCGGAAGAGGCCCGGTTCGCCTCTGCGGTTGCGGCCTTTGGGATGCTCCTAAAGGGTGATTCTTATATTAAAGACTTTGCCTATGACGATGTCATAGAACTTGCTCGTAATGCGAAAGGTGATGATCTTTTCGGCTATCGTAGCGAATTCATCAATTTAGTCAGATTGGCCAAAACCGCCGGTGCCATGGGAGAGAAGTAGATAAGCTGCAGGCTGAAGAGTGCCCATCCGCCGCAGTCCCGCTGAAGCGGGACGGAGGGTGGAAAGGTTGAAGTAAAGAAAATCCTAATAATAGGCGCAAAAAGCCCAGGCGTTGCGGGTGCCTGGGCTTTTTATAATATCACCACTCTTATAGATCTCTATCAATTTCTACTTGGATTAGGTAATAAGAGCCATGTCGTCTCAATTAGCATTATCGTATATCTACAGACAATCATCCGTTTGATTTTCGAAAAGCTACTCCCAACAGATCTGATGCCAACAAATCTGTTGGAAATTACGAACTTCAAAGAGACGAGAATCTGTAAGAGAGGAATAACGAGCCTGAGGCTATTCTTGAGTGATTTTCATGTATTTTTCACAAGCATTTCATACTCTTTTCATGTTATGAACCTATAGTCCTTATGAGATTGATCCAATGCATCACGACTTAAACCTTAGATAAAGGAGATTGTCATGGCACTCTTTAAAGGTTCCGGAGTCGCATTGATCACGCCGTTTACGGAAAAGACGGAATTTGAGGTAAGCTTTGAGAGGATCGCAGAACTCATCGAGTGGCATATAGAGCAAGGCACTGATGCGTTCATCGTGTGCGGCACAACGGGTGAGGCCCCCACTCTCCCGGATGATCAGCATCAGGAGATCATCGAGTTTGCCGTGAAAAGAGTGGATAAGCGGGTTCCGTTGATTGCCGGGACCGGTAGCAATTATACGGATCATGCGGTGATGATGAGCCGGTTTGCCGAAAGTGTCGGGGCTGATGGGCTACTCTGTGTCACGCCGTATTACAATAGGCCTACCCAAAAAGGCCTTATTGCCAACTATACAACCATTGCCGATTCCGTGAATATTCCAATTATCATGTACAATATACCGAAAAGAACCGGTGTGAATATGGAGCCCGGAACGGTTGCGGAATTGGCTACACACGAGAATATCCAAGGCCTCAAAGAGGCGAGCGGTAATATCGCTCAGGTTGTCGAAATCGCCAGAACAGTGCCGGATGATTTTCACATCTATTCCGGAGATGATGCCATCACGGTCCCGATTATGTCGCTCAAAGGCAAAGGCGTAATTTCCACAGTGGCGAATATTATCCCTCGCGACATGCATGATTTGACAAGCTGCTGTCTGGCCAACAGATGGCAAGAAGCGTGTGAATTACAATTCAAGATGAAACTCTTGATCGATGCCCTGTTCTGCGAGACGAATCCTATTCCAGTAAAAACGGCCCTGAACTTCATGGGAAAGGATGTGGGAAAAACACGACTTCCCCTGGCGGATATGGAAGAGAAGAACCTTGAATTACTTAGATGTAGAATGCGAGAGTATGGGGTAATAGACTGAGAATTCGAGGGATCAAGGGTCCCAGGATTCAAGTGGCAAGGTGAAAAAGAGGTTTAAGTTTAAGGTTTACGGTCTAAGGTTTACGTCGAATTAGTTATTAATTGACCGTATGCCGTATACCTTACACCTTATACCTTTCTTTGCTGATCCCCGAACACCCATTGGATCAAGCTTTCAGAAAGATGAATTTTTACGATTACAATAAACTGAGGATTCGAGTGAAAAGGTGAGAGAATAGAATGGAGAAAGTGAAATGAGTGGGGATGTTGACGTACTCACAGAATTGACAGGATGGATAAGTGACTATTGCAGACACATGAGTGAAGAGATTGCCAAAGGAAGACAGAACATTCGTTCTGGAGCGACCAGACTTCATATTCAACAATGGGTGGATACCACCCTGACGTTTGTGGCCGAATCAACCGGCGTGCCCTGTCCTTCATGCGGAGATTTGATCCCACTAAATCTGGACAAGAAAGTAATGACGGATATTATCATTTCTCTTCTAACGGACAACCAAGATATGTTATGGGAAGATGTTGATTTCATAAAAGAGAAGATCAAGGAAAGCGCGCACGAGCATCAGATAGAATGCAAGGGGCACAGCGAGGATTGTCCTATCGGTGTATCGGGTTGTGTGATTTTGTCGGATCTGTTGAGATCTCCTTGATTTTTCTCGCTGGTGTAAGCTGCATTGAATCATTTAGAAATTTTTTCTTGACAAACCTTTCTTACTTGCCTCAGAATAGGGGCTCATAAACACAAGAAACGGGAAAGACGACTTTCATGAACCAAAACATCTTCAATACGACTAAAGCCAGGAAGGCCCGACGCACTATGCGTCCATGGGTTTGGTGCGGTCGTATTTCAGGAGGTTTTGTCATGTAATTTTTTCTGAAAAACGGATTCACCAAGCCCAGGCGCATCAAGTGCCTGGGCTTTTTTTTTGAAAAGACCCTGAAAAAAAAGGAGGATTTCACATGGAAAAGATCTCAGCGGGCGTCATCGGCGCCACGGGTATGGTCGGGCAGAACTATATCAGGCTCTTGGACAACCATCCCTGGTTTGAATTGACCTATGTGGGGGCATCCCCCGGATCGGCAGGAAAGCGTTATAGAGACACAGTGGCCGGAAGGTGGCACATGGAAACCGAAATCCCGGATAGGGTGGAAGATCTCATGGTTGCTGATGCCAACCGAATATCAGAGGCAGAGGGTAAATGTGAACTCCTTTTTTCTGCCCTCGAGATGGATAAGAAGGCGGTGGCTGAACTGGAACTAGGTTATGCCTCCAAGGGATTTGCGGTGGTCTCAAACAATTCTGCCCATCGCTGGACCGAGGATGTACCCATGATGATTCCTGAGGTCAATCCTCATCATCTGGATATTATCCCTGAACAACAAAGGAAAAGGGGGTGGGGCAGGGGACTTATTGCCGTGAAATCGAACTGCAGCATCCAGAGCTATATAACCCCTGTCTACGCCCTGGAACGTGCGGGATACAAGACCCGCAGAATGATCCTTTCCACCCTTGAAGCTCTGTCAGGTGCAGGATACCCAGGGCCGTCGGCAATCGATTTGGTGGACAATATGATCCCATATATCAAGGACGAAGAAGAGAAGTCCGAAATAGAGCCCAATAAGGTCCTGGCACAAATAGAGAATGGGGTCCTCGTCAACCACGATCCTATCAAAATATCAGCCCACTGTAATCGTGTGCCGGTTACACACGGTCATACGGCGTGTGTCAGTCTGGAGTTTGCCGGTCAAAAACCGACACTTGATGAGGTCCATCGTCTTTGGGTGGAGTTTTCAGGGATTCCACAGGAGCTCGATCTCCCTTTTGCGCCGAAGCAACCCATCATCTATCGCGATGAGGTCGATCGTCCGCAACCCCGGAAAGACCGCGATAAAGACAAGGGCATGGCCGTAGTCGTAGGGAGGCTCAGGGAGTGTCCTGTGTTTGATATCCGTTTTGTGGGCCTCCACCATAACACGGTGCGAGGCGCGGCGGGTGGTGCCATACTCACGGCGGAATTGTTGAGGGCTCAAGGGTATCTTGGACATTGAGCAGAGAAATAGTAGACAGGAATAACTCGATTGCCGGGATAATCCGGATGAAAAAAGAGGGAGGTTATTATGTTTATCGACACAGATGAAATTCGAAGGCTGCGGGTAAAATTTCACCTGCAAATGCAGGAGAGCGGTATCAAAACATTCCAAGATATGCACAAAACGGAAATAGGGGCCCTTGAAAGCGGGGATCTTTCACAAAAATACAAAGAACTTATCGCTCTGGGTATTAGTATATCAAGAGCCTGCTACGGCTGAATTGAGTCTCATGTCAGCAGTGCTGTTGGCTTAGGGATGAGTCGTCAGGAAATACTGGAAGCAACCGCGGTAGCGGCGGCATTATGTGGTTCGGCCGCTGATTGGCCGGTGAGATATGTTTTCAAAATATTGGAGGACATAGAAAATGATGAAAGACAAATGGGACAATAACCAATTGTCTTGATATTCCATGGTAAATTGTTGAAAGGAAGGATTAGGAAATGTCGAGTCAAAATACATATGAAATTGAAGACCAATACACGGCGCCATTCTTCGAGAGACAGAAGATGTCCATCGAGAGAGGGGAGGGCGTGTATGTCTGGGACGAAGATGGAAACAAGTACCTGGACTTTACATCCGGTTGGGGTGTCACCTGTATCGGGCACGCCAATCCGGTCATCACAAAGGCATTGTTCGAGCAGGGGAAGAAGATTATCCAAAACCCCAATTCGGGTCTAACCTATTCCCCTGCACGGGCCAAGCTGCTTTCATTAATGCGAGATGTTATGCCGAAGAACCTGACCCATGTCTTCTTCAGCAACAGCGGGGCAGAGGCCAATGACGCGGCCATCAAGTTGGCCAGGAAGGTTACGGGCAGAACAGATATCGTCTCTACACTCCAGAGTTTCCATGGTCGAACCATCAGCACGGCGTCCGCGACTGGACAGGCCAAGTATAAGGAGAGGTTCAAACCTCTTATGCCGAACTACCGGTTCATCTCCTACGATAACATCAAGGAAATGGATCAAGCCCTGGACGACCGAGTCGCAGCGGTAATCCTTGAGCCTATTCAAGGAGAGGGCGGTGTCCGAGTGCCTTCAGAGGCCTATTTGTCTCAAGTCGAGCAAATGTGTGAAAAGAACGGCAGCCTGCTGATTGTTGACGAGATACAGACGGGATTTTGCCGGACGGGTCCCATGTTTGTAACAGGTTCATTGGACGTAAAAGCGGATTTCCTGACCATGGCCAAGGGAATCGCAGGAGGGTTTCCTTTTGGCGCCTTTGCCATGTCGGAAAGGGTCGCAAGCAGACTTGAATTGAGTGACCACGGCGGAACATATTGCGGAAATCCTCTTGGCTGTGCCGTGGCATTTGCCGTGATTGATTATCTTATTGAAAGAAAAATATCTGAGAATGTGGAAAAGGTGGGACTGTTTGCATTGGCACGCTTGAATGAATTGAAAGGCAAGTATTCCGGCAAGGTGGTTGATGTTCGCGGAAAGGGTCTTCTTTTGCTTATCGACTTCAAGAATGAAAAGACAGCCGACCGTGTTAACGACAAATGTCTATCCAATGGATTATTCGTAAGACAGACACAACAGACGGGCATTCGAATCTTTCCGGCGCTCAATATAAGCAAAGAAGAGATGGAAAAGGGACTGGATATTTTTGAGGAATCAATCAAAGAGGCTGTGGGGATAGGGATAGAGAATGATGGATATGAATGATTTTCAAATAGAGGGGTACAACGACAAGATACACAAGGGGCAGGTCATCGAATTGTGGCAGAAAGCCTTTGGTTATTCGACAGCCCGCAATGCACCGGCGCTTGTTATCGATAAGAAGCTGGCGATAGACGATGGATTGCTTTTTGTCGGGATCAAGAACGGCGAGGTCATCGGGACCGTAATGGCCGGATATGATGGCCATCGGGGATGGATCTACTCTCTTGCCGTACTTTCCCTGTATCGGAAACAGGGTGTCGGATCGGTCCTACTTTCTCATGCCGAACAGAAGCTCTCATCGTTGGGATGCATGAAGATCAATCTTCAAGTGCTTGAAGAGAATGAGGCGGCTGAAAAGCTCTACATTTCCAATGGGTATTCTGTTGAGAAGAGAATCAGTATGGGAAAAGAGCTGAAGGAGAACATTAGAGAGTGATCTTCCAACAGTGATGAATGTTGGCTCTTCTTTGAAAATCGGGAGGGATGGTTTTGGCGGTCAAATCCTCCACATGAACGTCGGAAAGGGCCTTTTGATCCAGTTTGAATTTTCGAGAATTTGTGGAAAAGATCAATAGACCATTGGGGGAGAGAAGGCGCATGACTTCGTGTATTAAAGAGGAATGATCTCGTTGCACGTCAAAGGTCTTTTTCATCTTTTTTGAATTGGAGAAAGTAGGGGGGGCCAAGAGGATCAGGTCATAGGCCTTCTTCTCTGATTTCACCCATTCCAGACAATCGGCTTTAAGGAACCGGTGCTTTTGTGCGGAAAACCCGTTTAAGGCCATATTCCTTTTGGCCCAATCCAGATAAACCTTGGAGACGTCCACACTGGTGGTGGACTCGGCATTCCCCTTCGCGGCATAGACCGATGCGGCACCGGTATAAGAAAAAAGATTCAAAAACCGTTTTCCCCACGCCATCTCCTTGATATTTCGCCGAATCAAGCGGTGGTCAAGGAATAATCCCGTGTCGAGGTAGTCGGTCAAATTGACCAAGAACCGGCATCCATATTCCGACACCTGATAGAACCTCTTTTCGGATGCCATCTTCTCATACTGAAAAGCGCCCTTTTGTTTCTGTCTGACTTTGAGAAAGACCTGATTCGGAGGAATGTTCAATAACACGGGAAGGGCGTCCAACAAGGCCTTGAGGCGCTTCTTTGCCCTTTGAGGGTCAACAGTTTCAGGTGCCTGATATTCTTGGACATGGACATGTTCATCGTAGATGTCCACGGCGACGGCAAAATCTGGAAGGTCCCGATCATAGATTCGGTAGGCTGTAATGGATTCTCTTTTGAGCCACGATTTCAATTTTCTTTTATTTTTTTTGATCCGGTTGGCAAACGGCTCCGCAAGCGAAATGATTTGGGGTGTTACTCGATGAGGAGATTCAGGGGTGATAGGGGTGATGTCAAATTCAAGGAAGTCACATCGGACGGGACCATTGAAGAAGACCCGCTTTTCTTTGGCTCGAAGGCCCATGGTTTTCCCCAAATCCGGGTTGCCTGTTAACACCGCGGCCTTCCATCCTTGGAAGTGTGTTTTGAGTTGGCGACCAAGAGCTGAATAAAGGGGTCTTAGTTCCTGAGTTTCTCCTATCCGTTTTCCATAAGGTGGGTTTACAATGAGTATGCCGGGTTTCGAGGATGTCTTCTTGGAAGGCACACATCGAGTCAATTCCCTCTTTTCAACATGGATCATCCCGGTCAATCCAGCCCGGATCACATTCCTCAGGGCGCTTTGAATGGCACTCGCATCATAGTCATAACCGATGATGGGAGGCATCTTCCCGAATCCATTCCGTTCCCTTTCTTCTGCTTCATCGATTAGTCTCTCCCAAACCTCAGGCTGGTGTTGTTCCCACTTTAAAAATCCGTAATAGGGTCTCAATAGCCCAGGCGCAGAATCCGCGGCGATCAGGGCCGCCTCGATGAGCAGGGTCCCGGAACCACACATGGGGTCTATGATAGTCCCTCCGGCTTCGGCGATCGCCGGCCATCCAGCCTTGACCAGGATAGCTGCGGCCAGATTTTCTTTCAATGGGGCCAGGGCGCCTTCAGTCCTGTATCCCCGTCGATGAAGACTCTCTCCTGACAGATCTAGACTGACCTTAGCCTCATTGTTGAGTAGCAACACATTGACCCGAATATCAGGGGTGTCGAGGTCCACGGAGGGCCGGGTTCCTGATTTGTCCCTGAAATAGTCCACAATTCCATCTTTGACCTTCAGTGCCCCATATTTTGTGTGTGTAATGGCGGAGCGACTGGTGTTGAAATCTACGGCAAGGGTGCCTGAGTTTCTTAGATGAGCTTCCCAACAAATACCTCGAATCCCTTCATACAAGGCCTCTGGAGTATCGGCTGAGAACTGAGTGATGGGGAAGAGGACCCGATTGGCCATTCTGGACCAAAGGCAGACCCGATAGGCCAACTCCATAGAGCCTTTAAAAGAGGCGCCTGCACGGGTCTCTTTGACTTCCGATGCCCCCAATGAAATCAGCTCGTCCCTCAAGAACGGTTCCATATTCTTGGGCACGGTCGCAAAGAAGTCATGTTGATTCTTCATGCAATAAAACCAAGACCGTCCTTAACGGAATAAGTCGGAGTCCTTTTCCAAGAAACGGGGAATGCCCGCCCGATTGATGGATGCCCCTGATGATCAGTAGAAAATGAAGCCTCGATAAGGGCGAAAAAACCTACTTGCAGGGACCGATTCTTTTCCCCGACATCTTCATAATCATCTTCATATCACCCTGACTCGGCATCTTCATCTCCATTTTCCCGGTCATGGTGTCGCCGGTATAGGTGGCTTCCCCATGTCCTTTCATACTCCCGCCGGGACCTGAACACTCCATGTCATAAGTGATTGTGTTCCCTGTTGTTTTTTGGTTGATGAGCTTACACTCTTGGCCCGGCTGATCAGATTTGGGCACCAGCGTATCTTTGGTGATGCACTGAGTGTTGGTGAAAGGAGCCATCGTCATAGGCATACCTTCCATTTCGACTTTGGTCGTGATTTCCCACAACCCCTCATTTATATCATAGTCGGCAGTGGCAGTTGTTGCAGATAACAGAGTAAACAGGGTTGCCAAGATAAGTATAACATATGGCGCACGCATGGTTGTCCTCCTTTAATGTAAGATTTGAGTTTGTTTTGAGAGAGTATCTCACCGATTTCACCATAAGGCAACTCTGTTTGTCCTTTTAAATCCTATATTTGGATTCAGAACCTTCAGTTTTGACTTGCAGGACAGTATATTCTGGATTATAAATCTGGATATCAGCGTGGTTCTTGTTCAGGGCACCCCATTTGATTGCCAACATAATGATGGGTTTTATGTCGATGGGTTACTAACACGCTGCGATCTGAGATTATCATAGCATGTTTTCATGGATATTAGTAAAGGCCGCACTTTTTTGCTTTTTGTTGTTGGATAGAATTAATTCATCGGAGGTTATGAACTGATGCCCCACATTATCGTATGCATGAAGATTGTTGTAGATCCGGAGATGCCGTTCTCTGTCTTCAAGGTAGACAGGGAGAATAAGAAACCAATCCCCCCGGCTGGGATGCCGCCGGTGTTCAGCACGTTTGATGAGAACGCCCTCGAAGCGGCCTTAAAGATCAAAGAGAGCCAGGACTGTAAAGTCACCGTACTGAGTATGGGCAATGATCTTCCCAAGTCTGTGCTTCAAAAGGCCCTGGCCTTGGGGGCGGATGAAGTGATTGGCGTGGAAGGGCCGGAGTTTGAAAACCTGGATGCCTTTAGCACGGCCCAGGCCATGTCCAATGCCATCAAGAAGATTGGAGAGTATGATCTTATCTTTACCGGTCGTCAAAGCGCGGATTGGGATGGGGGACTGGTATGGGCAGGGATCGCCGAGACATTGGAGATTCCCAGTATTGGCATTGGCCGAAAGGCTGAGATTCGGGATGGGAAAGTGGTGGTGGAACGGTGCGTGTCGGACGGGATTGAAACCGTAGAGTCGGTCCTACCTGCGCTAGTAACCTTCAGCAGTGAAGTCGGTGAGTTGAGGAATGTTTCTCTTTCCGCCCTGATGAAAGTCAAGAAGCGTCAGATTCCCAAGTGGTCGGCTGCGGATGTGAATTTTGAGAGGGTGGAGACTATGACGATGAGGGATCTATATGAACCTGATCTGGGTGAGGTGGATTGTTTTATGGTGCCCGGGGATTCTCCTCAGGAGAAGGGACGCAATTTAGCGAGGAAGCTCCTTGAAGAGGTTTCCCTATAGGGGAAGGTAAGGTGATTATATGACGGAATATAAGAATGTTCTGGTATTTGGTGAGATGGATGGAGAGAACCTGTCTTCGGTGACTGCGCAGGTGATGCGGATCGGGAAGACACTTTCCAGTGACCTAAATGAGGAATTACATCTGTTGTTATTGGGTTCAGATGCTCAAGGTGCGGAACAAGGATATGGGTATGGCGCGGACAAGGTATTTGCGGGGACTGATCCATTGTTGGAGAATTACCTGACCGATACCTATCTTCAGGCCATGGAGCAGGCGGTGGAGGAATTGAATCCGTGCATTATCCTGTTTGCACACAATGACAAAGGTCTGGATTTAGCTCCCCGGCTGGCCTTTCGGTTAAAGACCGGTGTGGCAGTGGACTGTGTGGATCTGAAGATTGATGGGGGAGTAATGGTTACGGTGAAGCCGGTGTTTGGAGGGAAAGCTCATGCAGACGCCAACATAACCAAGAGTCATCCCCAGGTTGCATCGGTTCGTGAGGGGGCCTTTGACTCGGCGGATTATGATGAATCGAAGAAGGGCGAAGTAAGTAATCTGGCCCTTTCCATAGACGGATCCAAGGTGAAGACCCGGTTTGTGAAGAAGGAGAAGGATGAGAGTCTGGCCTTGGCGCTGAAGCTGGCCAATGCGAACGTGGTGGTGAGTGGAGGCCGCGGTCTGAAGAAGAAGGAAGGGGCTGATCTCATCCAGACAACGGCGGATTTGCTTGACGGAGCCATTGCGGGGAGCCGTCCTGCTGTTGATAACGGCTGGATTCCGAATTCTCTGCAGATCGGACTGACCGGCAAGAAGGTGAATCCTCAGATCTATATGGCTGTGGGCATCTCTGGGGCGCTACAGCACATGGCAGGGTGCTCAAAATCCAAGACCATCGTGGCTATCAATTCCGACGAAGCGGCCCCCATCTTCAAGATGTCTCATTATGGTGTGGTCGCAGACTACAAAGATGTCCTTGAAGGCTTTAATGAAGAGGTCAAGAAGATTAAGGGTTAGAGGGCAAAAAGGAGAATAAACCCATGACCCAAGATATCAAGTTAATCAAGATCTTTGAATATGCTCTGAATCAGGAAAAAACAGGGAAAATTTTTTTTGAGACTTCCCTGAAAAGGATGGGAGTCGGAGCGGCGTTGAGTGCTTTCAAACGTTTGATCCAAGAAGAGGAGAAGCATATTGCATTCATCAATCGGATATTGAGAGACCTAAAAGAAGGCATTGAATTTGAAATCACGGAAGATGACGACGCGGGAATGGAGGATACGGATTTTTTTGATGCAAGGGCAAAATCCGAGTTTCTGGAACAGTGTCTGGAAGGGTCTATGGTTCCCGATGTGACCGTCTTTAATATGGCCTGGCTTATTGAAAAGGATTTGAGTGAGTTTTACGAAAGGATGGCTGATCAAACCAAAGGCGACGCCCGGAAGGCCCTTCTGAGATTGTCCCGCTGGGAAAAAAGCCATGAGAAGTTCTTCCGGGATTTCAGGGATAAGCTCTCTGACGTCTACGCGAAAATGCCGTGGGGTGGGTGATTGGCGTTACGCGGCCTTTTCGATTTTAACCGCACAGACCTTGTATTCCGGGATCTTGGCGATGGGGTCCAAGACCGGATTGGTCAGCATATTGGCCGCGCTCTCCGCGAAATGGAAGGGGATAAAAATAGTGCCCCTGTCCACTCGCTCGCTGAGGTCGGCCTTGATTTCGATCTCTCCCCTTCTGGATGAAATCTTGATGCGTTCACCCTGGGAGATACCCATTTCCTTGGCCTGTTGCGTGTTGATCTCCACGAACCCTTCCTCAACCTCTTTATGAAGCGATGGTGATCTGCGGGTCATGGTCCCGGTGTGATAATGGACGTACATCCGCCCGGTGGTCAGCATATCAGGGTATTCGTCATCCGGCAGCTCTTCGGGGGGCAGGTAGTCCACGACGTGAAACAGACCTGAGCCCCTGGTAAATTGTCCTTTGTGTAGAAAGGGTGTTCCCGGGTGATCCGGGTTCGGGCACGGCCATTGAAGACCGTCTTCTTCAATCCTATCATAGGTGATGCCACCGTAGCTCGGAGCCACCTGGGCGATCTCCGCCAAGATCTCTGAAGGATGGGTGTAGCTCATGTCATAACCCATCCGGGTGGAGAGACCACAGATGATCTCCCAATCCTGCCGGCAGCCCTTTATGGGTTCTATGGCCTTTCTCACTCGTTTGATCTTTCTTTCCGTATTGGTGAATGTGCCGTCTTTTTCCGCAAAACTCACCCCCGGAAGCACTACATCAGCCATTTGGGCGCTTTCCGTCATAAAGATATCCTGGACCGCCAGAAATTCCAAAGACTTCAGCGCTTTTTCCACATGCTGAATATCGGCGTCGCTGACCATGGGATTTTCGCCGAGTATGAACAGGGCCTTGAGCTCTCCGGTCACGGCCTTTTCCATCATCTCGGTCAGGGTCATTCCGACCTTTGTGGAAAGCTTCTCGATATTCCATGCCTTGGCGAACTTCTCGGCATTCTCCTCAACAGTCACCGCCTGATAGGCCGGATATACGTTGGGAAGTCCCCCCATGTCGCAGGCCCCCTGCACGTTGTTCTGGCCTCGAAGGGGATTGACTCCCGTACTCTCACGACCGATCTGCCCGCAGAGCATAGCCAGGTTGGCCAGGGACTTGACATTGTCCACGCCCGTAATATGCTGGGTAATGCCCATGGCATAGACAATAGCCGAGGACGCAGACCGGGCATAGGCCTCGGCCATACGCCGGATATCAGTCGCATCGATTCCAGTAATCTCTTCCACCTTTTCCGGGGTATAGCCTTCCACCGCCTTTTGAAGATCTTCAAAGCCTTCTGTGCGTTCCTCGATGAATAGGGCGTTGTGCCATTTCTCTTTGAGAATGATGTGCATCATACCGTTTATCAAGGCAACATCGGTTCCCAACCTCTGCCGGACAAAGATATCGGCATAGGCGGCCAAGTGGATCTTTCGGGGATCTGCGACGATCAACTGGGCCCCCTTCTCCTTGGCCTTCATGATTCGTGTACCAATGAGGGGATGGGCCTCCGTAGTGTTGGATCCGATGACGAAGATGCACTGAGCATCCTCGATCTCGTCAATTGAATTGGTCATGGCGCCACTTCCGAACGCGGCGGCAAGACCTGCCACCGTGGAAGAGTGTCAGAGACGGGCACAGTGGTCGACATTATGGGTGCCAATCGCCGCACGGGCCATTTTCTGGAGCAGGTAGTTCTCCTCATTAGTACATTTGGCCGAGGCGAGAAAGGCGATGCTGTCCGGTCCTGACTCATTCGCGATCTTCTTGAGGGTATCCGCAGTCTTCTGCAACGCCTCATCCCAGGTCGCCTCGCCGAAGGAATCCCCATCTTTGATTAAGGGTTTGGTGAGTCGATCCTCGCTGTTGACGAATTCGTGGACATTCCACCCTTTGATGCAGAGCGCGCCCCGGCTGACCGGATCGGTCTTGCAAGGCATTGTGCCGACCAGATCTCCATCCAATACTTCCAAATATAATCCACAGCCGCATCCACAATAGCCACAGGTCGTCAGAACCGATCTATATTCCATTATTATTCTTTCCTTTTACATTTATTCTCCCAACCAGCTGGGAGAAAACGTTTCGGATTCCCCGTTCCCCGCTTTTGCTTCGCTCCAGACGGGATCTTCGACAGGATTCCTGCGTCTTATTTATTCACGTCCGACAACTCCAAGGTCACTTCCCCCAGAATGTTTAAGGGGGATTTCTCTTCGGGCTCTTCTCCGGTCTTATAGTCAAACACATCTTCAACGATCTTTCCGACCTCTTTGTAGAGAGTTCGAAGAGGGATGCCCGAAGGGCAGGCTTCTTCGCACAGACCACAATCAATGCACCGGCCCACCATATGGATGGCCCGGCCCAGGTGAAACGCCGGGTTTTCCGGGGGGAGCTTGCCGGTGTGAATGAAGTTCCGGTCTTCGAGGCTGCAGACGTTACAAAAGCACATGGGACAAATATCCCGGCACCCGTAACATTTGATGCACTTGTTGAATTGCGCGGTCCAGAACTCAAGTCGTTCTTCCCGGCTCATCTGTTCAATGCCTTCCAGCCGCATGCTTTGGGAAATTCCCTCTGTCTTTTCTCCCACAACCCACTCTGAAGGATATGGTTTGTAGCACTCGCAAGCCTCGGCTAATTCGGAAGGGCAGGCAATTCCCACAGGAACGACGTGATCCCGATGGAGTTGGTTCCACTTGAACAGCTCCTCCAATCCCCGTTCATCACATCCCCTGACCATCACCCCCAAGGTGTCTTCCGGGTATCGCCTGGACAATGTCAGGAGGACCTTATTCAAGGGATATCTTGTGTCCCCAACCACCAGAGGATCTGAATGGTCTATATTCTCTTTGGTGAACAGATAGGGTCCGGGTTGACCATGTTGTTCTTTGAGCCCGATAAACCCTGTAATCTTCTCTTCACTAAGTAACTGTTTGACCTTTTCCAACATCTCCTTCATGACTTTTTTCCTCGGGACCGATATTAATAGGATGTCCTCAAGTGTGACGGGCCCAATTGTTTTATCTTCTCTGTAAAGGTGTGCATAAGCTCAGCGAATTTGATACCCTCTGCCGATGAAATCCAGTCCAGGTTCAGCCTTTCTTCTTCAAAACCGGTGAATCTCAGGAGTCCTTTCAACACAGCCATTCTTTTGATGGTCATATAATTTCCCTTTAAATAGTGGCAATCTCCTATATGGCATCCGGCTACGATGACTCCATCGGCGCCCTTCTGAATGGCCTTCAGTATATGATGCGGAGAAACGGTCGCGGTACACATGAGGCGAATAATCTTTATATCTGCAGGATATTGTAGTCTGGAAACTCCAGCTAGATCAGCGGCGGAGTACGCTCACCAGTTACACAAAAAGGCGATGATCTTGGGCCTGAAGCCCTCTATATTCTTCATTTCTTTTGCCGTTGCTGTTCCCATCTATGCAAATGCCTCCTCGATCTGGGTGTATATCTGATCATGCCGAAATCCGTCTAATTGTATGCTTGCAGAAGGACATGTCGCCGCACATCCCCCACATCCCTTGCATAGGACCGCGTTAATCTCCGCTTTGCCCTTTTTCTCGTCATAAACAATGGCTCCATAGGGACACACCGCGATGCATCCCTGGCACCCCACACATAAATCATCTATAACATGCGCGATCTCAGCTGAAGCGGTTATTTTGTCTTTGGACAGGATCGTGACCGCCCGACCGGCCGCACCGTAGGCCTGACTGATGGTCTCAGATATGTGCTTTGGATAATGCGCTGTCCCGCATAAGAAAATCCCTTCCGCGGCAAAGTCCACGGGCCGGAGCTTGACATGGGCCTCCTGAAAGAAACCATCCGGATTCAGGGAGGCCTTGAACAACTTGGATATCCCCTCTGTCGATGCAGAAGGAATCACCGCGGCAGCCAGGGCCAGGATTTCCACATCCAGTTCAAGCTTGTTGTTCAGGACAAAATCGGTGACCGTCACCCGAAGAACGGGACGGCCTTCCTCTTCAGTGGCCTCCACCTGAGGTTTGTCATCCGGTTCATACCGGATAAATTTTACACCCTTATCTGACGCCTCCCGGTAATAGTCCTCTTTGAATCCATAGGATCTCATATCCCGATAGAGAATATAGATGTTCATGTCCGGATTTTTCTCTTTGAGTAGCAGGGCGTTTTTGATGGAATGGCTGCAACAGACCCGGGAGCAGTAATTCCTATCTTTGTTTCTGCACCCCACACACTGGATCATGGCCAGGCTTTGAGCATTAAGCACCCTTTCTTCTCCTTGGACGATTTGCTCCTCCAGTTCCACCGAGGTCAATACCCGGTCGTCTTCCCCGAAGAGGTATTCAGTGGGTTGATACTCTTCAGCACCGGTGGCGATAATGGCAATTCCATGGTGGATTTTTCTGTCCAGATACGCGGATTTGACCTTTGTCGTAAAACTGCCCACAAAACCAGCGGTCTCTAAAATGGTCGAATCCGTATATACATGGATCAAGGGGTTCTTATAGACCCGTTCTGTCAGGTCGGCCAAAAAGGCCTGAACATCCATCCCTTCCAGCGTGTAATGTATCCTTCGAGCCATCCCCCCAAGGTCTGTTTCCTTTTCCACCAAAAAGACCTCAAAGCCCTGTTTGGCGAGGCTCAGGGCACTGGTCATCCCGGCCACACCACCTCCGACCACCAATCCCCTCCTGTCCACCGGCTGCTCGGATTCCTGAAGGGATTCTAAAAGGGCAGACCGGGCTACGGACATCCGTACGATGTCTTTTGCCTTTTGGGTGGCATTTTCTGGCTCTCGAGAGTGGACCCAGGAGCAATGTTCTCGAATATTGGCCATGGTAAAGAAATAGGGATTAATGCCCCCTTCACGACACGTGTCCCGAAACAGCGGCTCATGGGTCCTCGGAGTGCACGCCGCCACCACCACTCGATTGAGCCCCTTTTCCCGAATCGCCTCCGCGATCTGTTGCGCATTATCCGTAGAACACGCAAAGAGGCTTTCCTGGGCGTGAACCACATGGTCCAGGCCTGAGGCATACTCCACCACCGAAGGCACGTCCACCACCCTTCCGATGTTTGCACCACAATGACACACAAAGACACCGATCTTGGGCTCTTCATCCGAGACATCCCTTTCCTCGGGATAAATCCTTTTCTTGTCCAGCCTTCCTCGGCGGTACCTAAGGAACTGGCTGCAAAGGGCATCCGCCCCGCTTGCACTCATCACCGACTCTGGGATGTCCATGGGGCCCTGAAAGGCACCGCTGACAAAGATCCCCGGACGGGAGGTCTCAATGGGATTGGTCGGATTGTTCTTGCAGAAGCCGTGACCGTTGAGTTCGATGCCGTATTTCTGAGCCAATGCCTCCACGTCCTTTGGTGGATTCAGACCGACGGATAAGACGACAAGATCGAATTCCTCTTCCTTGACCCCTTCATCGGGAGTGGAGTATCGAATGGTGACGTTCTTGGTCTCCGGGATCTCTTTTCCGACGGATACATAGCTTCTGAAGAATCGGACACCGGGAAGGTCTTCCGTTCTTTGATAAAACCGTTCGAAATCCTTGCCGAACGATCGAACATCATTATGGAATATGGTGCACTCCGCCTCTGCGTCATGGTCTTTGGTCAGAATCACCTGCTTCTGTGTGTAGGTACAGCAGACTCCTGAACAATAGCTGTTGCCACCTTCGAGAATCTGTCTGGAACCGACACACTGAATCCAGGCGATCTTATGGGGATGCTTGTGGTCTGAAGGCCGCAGGATCTCCCCTTCATGCGGGCCGGTGGCGCAGAGCAGCCGTTCAAAATCGAGACTGGTGACTACATTTTCAAACTCGCCATAGCCATAGTCATTCCGCAGTCCGGGATCAAAGGTCTCATACCCTGGAGAAAGGATGATCGCCCCCACCTCAACCTTCATCTTTTCCGGCTTTTGATGAAGATCGATGGCGTTGTTCTTGCAGACACCTAGACAGATGTTGCATCTCTCATCTATAAAGTATGAGCATGCATTAGGATCCACATAGGTGATCAGGGGCACGGCCTGAGAAAAGTAGATGTGAATGGCCTTATTAAAGGACATGTCTTGATTGAACGGGTCAGGGATCTGGATGGGACAATACTCCACACAGCTTGTACAACCGGTGCATCGATCCTCAATCACATACCGGGGCTTCTTTAATAAGGTAACCTGGAAGTCTCCGGCCTCTCCTTCCACACTATCCACTTCCGTGTAGGTCAGAATCTCTATGTTGGGATGTCGGGCGCATTCGATAAACTTGGGGGATTCAATGCACATGGAGCAGTCATTCGTAGGGAAGGTCTTATCAAGCTGGGCCATCTTTCCCCCGATGGCCGGTGATTTATCAACCAAGTAGACTTTAAAACCGGTCTCAGCCAGGTCGAGGGCAGCCTGTATGCCGCTGATCCCGGCACCCACGATCATGACATCGCCGAAATGGTCTTTTTCGGGACTATTGTTCACTTGTCCTTCATTTGGTTCCTTATCCACCTTCTATCCTCTCATCTCGCTCATGTTCTGGAATAGTGGAA
>CAZFMX010000063.1:14813-19052 GCA_964520425.1 uncultured Desulfobacteraceae bacterium | reverse complement strand
ACACTATATGTAGTGTAACGAAGCAAGATCTTGTGGCCGTTCGCGGAATCACCCCGCTCTTGGCAAAAAACATTTTGACATTTTGTGAACAAAGAAATAGGAAAGAAAACAAAGCACCAGCTGGTTGACAAAATTGACCTTTTTGTGTTATTCTTACTAAATCAATATCATTTTTTCACGCTAGAATTGATCTAAAGGATTTTTATGCTCCGTAAAAAGATCACCATAATCTTTCTTCCAGATGCTTCCAACCGGGTGAAGCAATTCAAGATTCCTCAGTCGATTCTTCTGGGTTTCCTCCTTGCTATCCTCTTACTTGCATTTGTCCTCACCTGGGGTCTTATGGACTATCGGGCCGTAAAGGCAAAGATCCCCAAACTCGCACGGCTTGAAAAGGAAAATTCCCAGCAAGAGGTCCAGCTTGCCTCCCTGACAGACAGGATTGATCGAATCAACGGAAGACTGATCGAATTGAATGAGTTCGATCAGAAACTGAAGATTATGGTCAACCTGGAGACCGAGGAAGAGAACAACCAATTTCTGGGTATTGGGGGTTCGGACTCCTCCTTGTTCGACCCGGGGTACACCATTGAAAAGGCACATGAAAGACTGGTCACTTTAATGCATCAATCTCTTGACAATCTCGATACCGCCATATCGATTCAGATGAATGAAAAGGAAGAACTCTACAAATTTCTTGAAAATCAAAAGAACTTGCTTGCCCATACACCCTCCATATGGCCCACCAGGGGGTGGCTCAGCTCAGGTTTTGGAAATCGGATTTCCCCTTTCACAAACGAAGAGGAATTCCACAAAGGGATTGATATCAGCACACGCATGAATACGCCTATCCTTGCGCCGGCAGATGGTCTTGTTTCCTCAACCGGAAAGGACTATTTCATGGGAAATATGCTGATGATTAATCATGGCTATGGTCTAAAAACGAGATATGGGCATATGACAAAGATCCTGGTCAAACAAGGCGAATATGTGAAACGGGGCCAAGAAATCGGTCTGGTGGGAAATACCGGCCGCAGCACAGGGCCCCATTTGCATTACGAAGTCTATCTAAACAGCCTTCCTGTAAACCCCCGTCGTTACATACTCAATTAGGATCATGTCCCAAGGACAACTTCAAACCAGTGAAAAAGGGTCGTATCTGAATGGATGTCCGTCAGGTTTGAGATTCCTTTCTGTCTCCTTATGATGTATACTGGTATATTGATTTTCTTTCGGACCGAAGTCTTTGTCACGTTACAACCGATTGAAATACACTCTCTGCTATTCTTTTTGAGCTAGGTTTAGAAATCCATGATCGGCAAATTCCTAAAAGGAGTATTTGGCAGTAAAAACGAGAGGGAACTGAAACGAATGGCGCCTATCGTTGATGCCATCAATCAATTAGAGCCCCAATACCAGGCCCTTTCCGATGCGGACCTTCAGTCGAAAACCCTGGAGTTCAAGGAGAGATATGCAAAGGGTGAGACTTTGAACGAGTTGCTTCCTGAGGCCTTTGCTGCGGTTCGGGAGGCCTCGGTCAGGGTCCTCGGCATGCGTCACTTTGATGTCCAAATCATCGGCGGCATTGTCCTGCATGAAGGGAAGATCGCTGAAATGAAAACAGGTGAAGGCAAGACCCTGGCCGCGACCCTTCCTCTTTATCTCAACGCCCTAACAGAAGGAGGTGCCCATCTGGTCACTGTCAATGATTATCTGGCAAAACGAGATGCAGAATGGATGGGAGGGATCTATAGCCTCTTAGGGCTCTCGGTGGGTGTCATAGTTCACGGCATGAACGATGAAGAACGGAAAAAGAGCTACGGTTGTGATATCACATACGGCACAAACAATGAATTCGGCTTTGATTATCTCAGAGACAACATGAAGTTTTCTCTCGAGGATTATGTCCAGAGAGATTTTCATTATGCCATTGTGGATGAGGTGGACAGCATCCTTATCGATGAATCCCGAACCCCTCTGATAATAAGTGGTCCGGTGGAGCACAGCGAAAACAAGATCTACACCGAAGTCAAGCCCCTGGTCATTAATCTGAAGAAGAACCAATGGACCATCATACGCTCCATCCTCAAAGACATCCGCAGCAGAATCCAGGACGAAGACTATGGGGATAAGACTATTGAAATGCTTCTCCAGGTCAAGCGGGGAGACCCGAAGAATCCTGTGTACATGGATATCACAGCCAAAAACCAATCCTTTAAGAAGGAAATCGACCGAACAGAGAGTCTGCTTCGAGCCCAGAAGGTCCTATCCGATTTAGATCAGGACCTTTACTGTGTTATTGACGAACGTAATAACTCAGTGGAATTGACTGAAAAGGGGATCAACCTCCTCTCCGCATCGGGTCTGGGAGATTTTATACTCATCGATCTGGATGATGAGAGTCATAACATCCGAACCGACGAAAGTCTAAGCCAAGAAGAAAAAGCGGAGCGTCTCAAGGATCTGGAAGACCGCTACATGCGATCTTCCGACCTCCTCCACACCACACAGCAACTGATTAAGGCGTACTGGTTGTTTGAAAAAGATGTGCATTACGTGGTCAAGGACGGACAGGTCGTTATTGTGGATGAATTCACCGGGCGCATGATGCCGGGTCGCCGCTGGAGTGACGGATTGCATCAGGCCGTGGAGGCCAAAGAAGGGGTCGGTGTGGCGGGAGAAAACCAGACCTTGGCCACTGTAACATTTCAGAATTTCTTTCGAATGTACGAAAAGCTCGCAGGAATGACGGGAACGGCAGACACAGAGGCCGCTGAATTCGCCAGCACCTATAAACTGGATGTGACCGTAGTGCCGACCAACAAGGAAATGATACGCAAAGACTTTCCCGATGCCATCTACAAGACGGAAAGGGAGAAGTTCAAGGCCGTCGTAAATGAGATTTCAGAGCTCTATGAAAAGGGGCAGCCCGTCCTGGTGGGAACCATTTCCGTTGAAAAATCGGAGATGTTGAGCAAAATGCTCAAGAGGTCTGGAATCCCCCATTCTGTGCTCAACGCCAAGCATCACGAAAAAGAGGCCGAAATCATTGCACAAGCTGGTCAGGCAAAGACCGTGACCATCTCTACCAATATGGCCGGAAGAGGAACTGACATTATCCTGGGCGAAGGAGTGACAGCCTTGGGCGGGCTTCATATCCTAGGCACGGAGAGACATGAGAGCCGTCGGATCGATAACCAGCTCAGGGGTCGATCGGGTCGACAGGGGGATCCCGGGACCTCCCGTTTCTACCTTTCCCTCGAAGATGATCTGCTTAGAATATTCAGCTCCGAAAGGATTGCCTCAATCATGAACCGCCTGGGCATGGAAGAGGGACAACCCATTGAGCACAATTTGATCTCCAGGGCCATAGAAAATGCTCAGAAGAGGGTGGAGGCCCATCATTTTGATATCAGAAAACACCTGCTTGAATACGATGATGTCATGAATAAACATAGAGAGATCGTCTATTCTTTGAGGAAGGATTTACTCACTGGTGACGGGGTTCAAGAAGTGATCCATAGCATGGCGGATGAGAAGGTGCAAATGCTGGTTGATACTTTCATCAATCCGAAAGACTACTCCGAAGATTGGGATATTCAGGGGTTGAGGGAGAATATCGCCAGATTATTCGGCTTTTTGCCAAAGATCGGGCCGGAAGACCTGGGAGAAGAGAGGTTTGATCAACTGAAGATAGAAGATTTGATCCTCCTGCTGAATGACCAAGTCCAAGAGTCCTTTGAGGCACGGGAGAAAAAACTTGGGGAAGAAGATCTTCGAGCGTTAGAGAAGATTATCATCCTTCAGATTATTGACAACCAATGGGTGGCTCATCTTCAGGACATGCAAAGCATGAAAGAGGGAATTGGGCTCCGGGGTTACGGCCAATTAGACCCATTGAGAGAATATCAAAAAGAGGGATTCTCCCTCTTTGAAGAGCTGATGGATCGAATTAGGGAAGAGACCCTCAGCACCCTTTCTCGGATCCAGCTTATTCGGAAAAGACCGAAAGAAGAAATGCCTATAAAACAGAAAAGGGCCATGCAGCTCAGCCATGGGGATGACGTAAGTACGCCCACCACGGTCAGAAGGGAGGGTCAAAAAATCGGAAGGAACGCCCCTTGCCCCTGCGGCAGCGGTAAGAAATACAAGAAGTGCTGTGGCGCCGCTAAGTAGGATTTCTTCACAAAAGCAACTCACCCGAAAGCGATGAATCTTCATCATGAGACTTTTGAAAAA
>CAZFMX010000063.1:0-14713 GCA_964520425.1 uncultured Desulfobacteraceae bacterium | reverse complement strand
CACAAAAGCAACTCACCCGAAAGCGATGAATCTTCATCATGAGACTTTTGAAAAACACTCCATTTTGTTCAAGGTCAAAAAAGGCGAAAATTCTGACCCGCCCGATTTTCATCGGGACAGCCAGGAATACCCTGAAGTATTTCGAGAATTAAAATTTGAACCTGATCCCTCTTGTCCCGCCATAACCTTTGGCGGAGACGGAAGCCTTCGGCGCCCGTCCTTGCAGCCCGTCCTCCGCAGTAGTCTGCTACGGAGGATGGATAGCCTGCTAGGAGAATGGAACGGCGGAAAATTGTGTAAGAGGGGGCGTTTTTCAAAGGTCTCATCATATAGTTTAAAGTCAAGGACTCCCATCTGAACTGAATTGAAGGATAAGAAAGGAGCATCCCATGTATGTGGTCATTATGGCAGGAGGATCCGGAACCCGATTCTGGCCGGCTAGCCGTAGAGATAAACCCAAACAGTTTCTGAGTATCAGCGGCAAAGAACCCATGGTGGTGGAGACCTGCAATCGGCTTAGACCGCTGGCATCCGAGAAGGAGATGATCCTGGTGCTTGGACGAGAACACCTCAAAAATGCTAATATCCTCTTTGAAAATCAAGATGTTCACCTCGTAGCAGAACCGGTAGGACGAAATACTGCTCCTTGTATAGGTCTTGGAGCAATCTATGCAAGGCACTTGGGTTGCTCGGGAGCTGTGGTATTCCTCCCTGCAGACCATTTTATAGGAGACCCTTCGGCCTTTGTGCGGGATTTGGGTCATGCGGGGGAAATAGCCCAATCAGGAGGTATCGTCACCCTGGGTATCATACCCACACGGCCTGAAACAGGGTATGGCTACATCCAATGCTCCAAGGACCATCCTGATTTCATAGAACCGACAGCTTACAAGGTTTCCGCCTTTGTGGAAAAACCTGATCTGAAGCGGGCACAAGCGTATCTCGCAAGTGGTGAACACTTCTGGAACGCGGGCATCTTTGTGGCCACCCCGGATACCATCATGAAGGAAATCCATCATTGCCTCCCTGATCTGTATGAGGCGCTAAAGCACCTCGAACAGGCCCTAGGAACAGATGCCTTTGAAGCAGAAATCGAGGACATTTATCCCACTCTGGAGTCTATCTCATTCGACTACGGCATCATGGAAAAGGCGATCAGTCCCGTTTTCGTCCTTCCGTGCGAGTGTGGATGGAGCGACGTCGGTTCATGGGCGTCCCTGTATGAACTAAAGGAGCAGGCACGTGATCCACACCAAAACCTTATACAAGGAGAACCGCTTCTCATCGACTGTGAAAAGAGCTTTGTTTCCAGCCGAGGTGATCGCCTGGTGGCCTGTCTGGGCCTTGAAAACCTCCTTGTAGTGGATACACCCGATGCGCTTTTGATTGCAGACCTGGAGAAATCAGAAGA
The DNA here is from genome assembly GCA_964520425.1 of uncultured Desulfobacteraceae bacterium. Classification (GTDB taxonomy): domain Bacteria; phylum Desulfobacterota; class DSM-4660; order Desulfatiglandales; family HGW-15; genus JAFGFY01. The sequence continues at coordinate 13,302 of CAZFMX010000063.1, read as the reverse complement.
GATACGAAAAATCGTTGCGCAGTTGAAGAAAATTCAAAGAGAGGAATATCTATGAATCCGAACATCTTTAGAGAGTATGACATTCGAGGGAAAGTTCCGGATGAACTGAATCACGAAACAGTCTATCAGTTGGGATTGGCATTCGGGACATACTACTACAACAAGGGCGCAAAGAGGATCGCCCTTGGCAGGGACTGCCGACTGAGTTCTCCGGACCTGCGGGATTCATTATGGGCGGGTCTTGTAGACTCCAGTGTGCATGTCCTGGATGTGGGGATGGTCCCGACACCTCTTCTCTATTTCTCCTTGTATCACCTTGATGTCGATGGCGGTATTCAAATCACGGGTAGTCACAATCCCCCCGAATATAATGGGTTTAAAGTCGGAATAGGAAAGACCACGATCTATGGGGAGGAGATTCAGAAGATCAGGGCAATCATAGACTCACGATTTTTCCATAGAGGAAAAGGGAGCGTGGAGGACGTTGACGTCACGAACCCCTACCTTAAATATCTGCAAGACCATATCCACCCGGGAGACCTCCCCGTCAAAGTCGTGGTTGACGCAGGTAACGGAATGGGGGGGCTCGTGGGGCCAAAGATCTTTTCCACAATGGGCGTGGAGGTTGAAGAGCTCTTTTGTGAACCTGACGGTCGATTTCCCAACCATCACCCCGACCCCACCATTCCCAAAAACTTGAATGACCTTATTCGACGTGTCACTGAGGGCGCCTTTGATTTGGGAATTGCCTTTGATGGCGATGCCGACAGAATCGGTGTTGTAGATCATGAAGGGAGTATCGTTTGGGGCGACCAATTGATGATCATATTCGGCCGAGACTTGTTAGAGCGCAATCCGGGGGCAAAAATCATTGGTGAGGTGAAGTGCTCTCAAGTCCTCTTTGATGATATTGAAAAACACGGTGGTACACCGATTATGTGGAAGGTGGGACATTCCTTAATAAAGGGAAAAATGAAAGAGGAAGGGGCCCTTCTTGCCGGAGAGATGAGTGGGCATCTCTTCTTTGCAGAGCGATATTTCGGTTACGATGATGCCATCTATGCCGGAGCTCAGCTCCTGGAAATCCTCACAAAGACAGGGAAAAGTGTCAAAGAACTCCTCTCCGACGTCCCCAAGATGGTGAGTACACCGGAGATTCGACTGGAATGCCCTGATGAAAAGAAATTTCAGATAGTGGCGGAACTCGCAGCAGATTTTAAGGAAGGTCATCAAGTCATAGACGTGGATGGTGCCCGAGTCCTTTTTGACGGTGGATGGGGCTTGGTTAGGGCGTCCAATACCCAACCTGTCCTAGTATTCCGTTTTGAGGCTCAGGAAGAAGAGCGCCTGGAGGAGATAAAACAGATCTTTATGGACAAGTTTGAGAAGAAAATGGCGGAAAGCAGTGTCGTGTCTCAGAATTAACTTGAATAATAAGTACCTGCTGCACAGATTCAAAGGGGGCATGGGGATCTCTTTTCAGTTCCGCCACCCAAAAGACACGCCTAAGCCTTTTACCGCCCCCAAAGAGGACAACGTTCGGAGGACAGGCACAAGGAATGCCCGTCGCTGTGGGTACATTGTTCGTGGGGCCGCTTCATAATATGCAAAATTATGGTGCCGTTCCACGACCTCTGGATAAATGGTGATGAAACTGAAAAGAGACCCTCATACTCCCAACATGTCATAGGACCGGTGAAAATTATGGAAGTTATTCCTAAGACACGACACTGCCAAATAGAGGAACAGATGTATGCTTAACAAGATACTGGTCCTGGCAACCCGAAATCAGGGGAAGATCTCAGAATATAAGGAACTCCTTTCCTCTTTTTCAGTTGAGATAAAGAGTCTTCAAGATTTCGGTCCCATCCCTCCTGTTGTGGAAGATGGAGAGACCTTTGAAGAAAACGCCTACAAAAAGGCCCATACCGCGGCAAAAATCCTCGGCTTTCCCGTCCTTGCAGACGATTCCGGCTTGGAGGTTCAAGCCCTGGGTGGTCTGCCTGGGGTCCGGTCTGCCCGTTACGCCGGAGAAGAGGCCACGGATAAAGATAATAACCTGAAGTTGTTGGAAGCTATGAAAGGGGTTGTCGACAGAAGAGCTTCATTTAAATGTGTCATCAGCATTGCTGTTCCAAGAGGTCCAGCCCTTACTTATGAGGAGGCATGTGAAGGAAAAATCACCCATGAAATGGAAGGCAACCATGGTTTTGGTTATGATCCAATCTTCTACTATCCTCCTTTGAAGAAGACCTTTGCGCAGATGTCAGTTGAAGAAAAGAATCGGGTCAGCCACCGGGGAAAGGCTGCAGCCCAACTCCGGGACGAATTTGACAAGGTTCTCCTGTGGCTGGAGCAGAGGCTCTCTGAAGAGGTTTCTTCAAATGGGGGTGTCACTCCTGAATCTTAGCCCAGGACACTTTGAAAATGCGCAGAAAAAGATTTTTCCTTCCTTTAATGAGTATCGAGTATCCGACATCTGTATCGTTGGGCGTCAGGCAATGCATGTCGTTTCACACAATTTTTCAAATAGAGCCGAAATTCCCCTAGGACTAAATGAAAAGGAGACAAACAGGATACCATGATCGAATTCATCCAGATTTATACAACCACAGAGAACAAAGATGATTCCAGGATGATCGCCCAGAGGGTTGTGGGAAAAAGACTGGCCGCTTGCGCGCAGGTCGTGGGACCGATCTTCAGTACTTATTGGTGGAAGGGGGCCATTGAAGAGGCGGAAGAGTGGCTATGTATCATGAAAAGCAGAAAAGATTTGTTTGATAAACTGGAAGAGGCGATCCTAGGCGTCCACCCTTATGATGTACCGGAGATTGTCGCGGTCCCCATTGTTACAGGGAGTCATAACTATCTCCAATGGCTGAACAAGGAGGTCGACGTGGATCATTGATCATTGTGCATTCCTTCAAGCACTTTAAATGCTGACTGATGTCAAATGATAGATGATTAGTAACCGTTTTGCTTTGTAATAGTCTGCTGCAGTGGGGACTCGGCATTCTCTTTTTGAAGGCGAAGGCGTTTTTAATTAGTGCTGTATTCGTAGCCACCTAGGCGTGCGGAGGGTCGTTTTAGGGCAGTCCGAAAGTCGGTTCATCTAACATATTGTCTTCATAGTGACCTGCCCGCCAAGCTTAGGAGATACATAGATCAGGACCCACTGAAACAAGTTCGCCTTCTCCAAGAGATCCCCAAGCCACCACTGTATCCCACATCTCCCATTGTTCATTGATCATTGTTTAACGGGCACAATCAGACGTATCCCCTCCCAGCTTTGAGAGGGCGTGTTTCAAGGCGGGCAATACAACGGAGAGATTTTCTTTCACCCCTGCGGGACTCCCGGGAAGATTGATGATCAGGCAAGCTCCCCGCACCCCCACCATGGCTCGGGATATCATACCATGAGGTGTAATTTTCAGACTCTCAGCCCTCATGGCTTCGGCCATGCCCGGGACTTGATAGTCAATGATCTGTTCCATGGCCTGAGGTGTTACATCATTGGGACTGAGCCCAGTCCCCCCGGAGGTCAGGATAAGGGCAAGCTCTGAACGGTCCACCCATTCCATCAGCGTGTCAGCGATCCTTTCACGATCATCAGGGACAACCTCTCTTTTGAGGACAGAGAAACCTTCCCCTTCCAACATACGGGCGGCAATATCCCCACTCTCATCCCTTCTCTTTCCCTGGGAGCCCATGGTGCTGATAGTCAAAACCCCTGCATGAGTCTCTCTTTCCATTCAATCCTTACTATTCCGTTTCCTTGGCCTGAGCAACAATCTTTTCCGTCAACTGGGCCGGCACTTCTTCGTAATGGGAACGTTCCATTCGAAAACTCCCGCGGCCTCCTGAGATGGCGTTCAGATCAATCGCATATTGAAGGACCTCTGACATGGGAACTTGAGCCATAATCACCTGAGACTTCCCCTGGCTATCCATGCCCAATACTCTGCCGCGTCGACTGTTCAGGTCTCCCATCACATCTCCCATGGATTCCTCAGGAACCGTAATCTCCATCTTCATCACCGGTTCAAGGAGGACAGAAGTCGTTTCCTGCATGGCCTTCTTGAGGCACATGATAGCCGCTATCTTGAAAGCCATCTCCGAAGAATCCACATCGTGCGATTTCCCGTCATAGAAACGGACCTTCATATCCACCACAGGGTACCCCGCCAGGACACCGCTCTGGATGGCCTCGTTCAGCCCCTTTTCCACAGCTGGAACAAAGTTCCGAGGAACATTCATGCCGACAAGGGCCTCCTCGAACTCAAATCCAGCGCCCCTCTCCAGAGGCGAGACGTCAAAATGGACTTCGGCGAACTGCCCTCGTCCTCCCGACTGCTTCTTATGGCGGTAAATGACGCCGTTTACGGGTTTCTTGATCGTCTCTTGATAGGGGACCTTCACGGGCTTCAGATTGACCTCAACACCGAATTTCCGTTTCAGCTTTTCACAGGTGGCTTCCAGATGAATCTGCCCGGTCCCGGAAAGAACGATTTCGGATGTTGTCTGATCCCGCTCCAGCCTCAGAGTGGGATCTTCTTCAAGCAATCTGGCGAGAGAACTGAAAACCTTATCCTCGCTCCCCTTCACTTTGGCCTCAGCCGCATAGGAGAGAACCGGGGGAAGGGGTTCAGCAGACTTATAAATAATCGGGGTACTTTCCAGACACAGCGTATCCCCTGTCTGGGTCTCCTTCAACTTGGGAATGGCAAGGATATCCCCTGGAATACCCATCTCCGTCGCCTCTTGTTTCTTGCCTTCCAGGACATAGATTTGCCCAAATTTTTCCTTGATCTTTCTATTGGCATTATAGACCGTTGAATCGGCTTTTAGGGTTCCGGACAGGACTCTTAATAGGCTCAGTTTGCCGGCAAAGGGATCTGCCACCGTCTTGAAGACAAGGGAAGAAAAGGGCGAATCTTCCGTCGGCATCCTTTGGATGGATTCTTCCCCAGCCGCGTCTACGACCTCGAAGGTCTTGCGCTCAACAGGAGAGGGAAACGCCTGAGCAATGAGATCCATCAACTGAGGGACGCCCACATTAAGCGTGGCCGAACCGCAGAGGATGGGAACCAGATGTCCGGACTTGACGGCCTGGGTAAATGTCTCCTCTATTTGCTGTGACGAGAGTTCCTCACCTTCCAGATACTTTTCCATCAATTCGTCATTGGCTTCCACAATATTCTCTATCATCTTTTCTCGCCATTCATCTGCCGACGCCTTCATATCTTCCGGGATCTCCGAGTTCTGGAATTTCCCACTGCCATCCTTGGTGTAGACATAGGCCTTCATCTTGATGAGATCCACCAAGCCCTCGAATTTATCCTCAGATCCAATGGGGAGGAATACCGGCGAGGCCTTTGCTTCAAGGGTCTTGTCAATTCCTTCCATCACCCCGAAAAAATCGGCTCGCTCCCTGTCCATCTTGTTAATAAAGATCGCCCTGGGAAGGCCTTGTTCATCTGCAAAACCCCATACCTTTTCTGTCCCAACTTTGACTCCGGCCGTGGCATCAATCACAACAACCAGACCATCTGCAGCCTGGAGAGAGAGCCGCGTATCGGAGAGAAAATTGTCATCCCCAGGAGTATCAATCAGATTAAAATAGCATTTCTTCCACTCGCAATGATGGATAGATGTGTTGATAGTAATCCTTCTCTTTATTTCCTCCGCTTCAAAATCCAGGTGAGACGTTCCCTCATCCACACTGCCAAGCCTGCTTGTCCCTTTTCCGTTTAGAAGGATGGCCTCACCAAGGGACGTTTTGCCGGAACCCACATGGGCCACCAAAGCTACATTTCTTATTTGTTCACTCTTTCTGTTCATATCAAATTCCTTTCAGGAGTCATTTGCCCACATCTGAATCTAGCATGGCCAAAGGGGGATTTCATTAGAAATCCCATGATGAGGCATTAAGTGGTTGGCATCCGATTTGACTGAAATCAATCATAGGCATTGGATCTGGCTTCAGGTGAAAGGATGCGCTTAAAAATTATCCTATGGGGTAAAAAGAGAAAATCCCTAAATAGTTAGAAATACATCATCAATGAAAACAAAGTCAAGTCCTGAAGACAAATCACCTTTTTTGATTGCCAAACATTCGAAATGTGTTATTTTATTTGTTTTTTTATAGTAAGCTGGTTCCCATGAAGAAAGTCCGGTTTTTTGATCTCATAAACTCCTTTATTGATGATCTGAGATCTTTGAAAGGCTACTCTGATCATACCGCCAAGAATTATCGGATCGACCTAGAACAATTCTTGAGTTTTTTGGTTGAGAAGCAGGGTTTGTCCGGAAAAGAGGAGACCGATCCAGAGTTAAAATCCGTTGATTTCCTTGTCATCAGGGAATACTTGAGCAGGCTGTATGGCCGTTATAGTCGAACGTCCATAGCCCGTAAACTCTCGACGATTCGATCCTTTTTCTGTTTCCTTGAGCAAAAAGACCTAGTCAAGGGCAATCCTGCGGCCGACATCTCCACACCGAAACAGGAAAAGTATATTCCCAACCATCTTCCTGTGGACGAGATGTTTAGGCTCCTGGACGTACCGGACAAGGAAAAACCCCTTGGATTAAGGGATTTGGCGATATTGGAGACACTCTATTCCTGTGGCATCCGCGTCAGCGAACTCTCAGGACTCAATGTGTCAAGTATTGATTTTGAGCAACGCCTAGTCAGGGTGATGGGAAAAGGGAACAAGGAGAGGATTGTCCCCATTGGGAAAAAGGCATTGCAGGTCGTTAATGAATACATTGAGCTGACCGGCTCTTTAAGAAAAAAGTGTGGAAAGGATATTGAAAACACACCCCTTTTTTTGAACTCTCGAGGAGGGCGTCTCACTGCTCGTAGTATTGAAAGGATGGTCACAAAGTATGTAAGGAGGAGCAGTCTTATGACAGAGGTTACTCCCCATTCCTTGAGGCATACTTTTGCAACCCATCTCCTAGATGGCGGAGCAGACTTGCGATCGGTTCAGGAACTCTTGGGACACGCAAGCCTCTCCACCACGCAGAAATACACCCATATCAGCCTTGAACGACTCATGCAGGTCTATGACAAGGCCCATCCCAGGAGCTGACGGGGTTCAGTACATGATGACTAAGACCAGATGCCCCTGACTTAGCAAATCCATTTGCTATTTCAGGCTGTTTCAGGTTCATATACATAAGACAAATGTTATCTGGTAGCTCCTTGGCCATCAACAACATAAGGAGCAAGGTGCAGCCCTTAAACAAAAGAAAGAGATTATCGCATGCATTCACATCAGAGAATTAAGGCCACAACCATTCTTGCGGTCCGAAAAGACGGAAGGACAGTTATGGCCGCAGACGGCCAGGTGAGTCTGGGCGAAACGATCATGAAACACAAGGCCAATAAGTTGAGATTTATGTACCAGGATAGGGTCCTGATCGGCTTTGCCGGAGCTGCGGCAGACGCCTTTAACCTGTTCGAAAAACTGGAATCGAAACTGGAGAAGTTCAACGGAAACTTGACCCGTTCGGCCGTCGAGCTCGCCAAGGATTGGCGAACGGACAAAATCTTGAGAAAATTGGAGGCCCTGCTCCTTGCCGCGGACGCTGAGCATACATTTATCATTTCAGGTACCGGGGATGTGATCGGGCCTGACGAACCCGTAGCCGCCATCGGCTCAGGTGGACCCTATGCCCTTTCAGCCGCTCGCGCCTTGGTGGAGTATTCTGATCTTGATGCCCCCGCAATAGCGCTGGAGGCCATGAAAATTGCCGCCTCAATCTGCCTCTACACCAATGAGCAGATCATGATCCAAGAGGTCGAAAAACAGCATGACCAAGAAGAATAGGGACTTATAACGAGGTGATCAAGGATGACATCGCGCCAAAAAGAGAATAATCACTTTATGAAGATCCTGACGCCCAGAGAGATTGTGTCTGAGCTTGACAAATATATCATTGGGCAAGGACAGGCAAAACGTTCTGTGGCTATTGCCTTAAGGAACAGGTGGCGCAGACAACAAGTCCCCCCGGATCTCCGAGATGAAATCGCCCCAAAGAACATCATCATGATGGGTCCCACCGGTGTTGGAAAGACCGAAATAGCCCGACGCCTGGCCCGGCTCGCGGAATCACCCTTTCTCAAGGTGGAGGCCACTAAGTTCACGGAGGTGGGGTATGTAGGCCGGGACGTGGAGTCTATGATTCGAGACCTGACTGAACTCGCTGTGAGTATGGCAAAAAAGAAAGAACAGGAGAATGTGAAAGTGAAGGCCCATGAACTGGCCGAGGAAAGGCTCCTGGACATACTTCTGCCCAAGAGAAGAGAGGCCTCCCGCGAAGAAGAGGGAGGGGGCGAAAAAGAAAAGGTCCTCGAGGTGGTGAAGGCGGAGAAGCCGGAAAGCAAGTCAACCCGTGAAAAACTGAGACGGCTGTTGAGAGACGGAAAACTGGATGCCCGCAACGTGGAAATAGAGACCACCAATCAAAACATACCCATGGTGGAGGTCTTTTCCAGTACGGGGATGGAGGAAATCGAATTCAACATCAGAGAGGTCTTCGGAAACGTCTTCCCTTCGAAGAAAAAAAAGAGGCTGGTGAAGATCCCAGAGGCATTGGAAATCCTTCTTCAAGAGGAATCCCAGCGTCTTATTGACATGGATAGTGTAATCGATGAGGCCGTCCGCATGACAGAACAAAACGGCATCATATTTCTTGATGAGCTGGATAAGGTCGCCGGCACTGAATCCAGACACGGTCCGGATGTATCTCGAGAGGGTGTACAAAGAGATCTTCTCCCCATTGTGGAGGGCTCCACTGTTACAACCAAATACGGCATGGTGAAGACAGATCATATCCTCTTTATTGCAGCGGGGGCCTTTAATGCAAGCAAGCCTTCGGACCTTTTACCGGAGCTGCAGGGAAGATTTCCTATCAGGGTGGAACTCGATTCTCTGACTCAAGAGGATTTTTTTCGTATCCTGTCAGAGCCCAAGAATGCCCTGATCACCCAATATAAGGCGCTCCTTGAAACAGAGGGTATTGATCTGCAATTCGAAAAATCAGCCATCGAAGAGATTGCCTCCATGGCTAGTAAGGTTAATGAACGCATGGAAAACATAGGTGCACGCCGTCTGCACACAGTAATGGAGAAACTCTTGGATGAGATATCCTTTGACGCTCCGGATATGCCGGCGGAAAAAGTGGTTATTGACAAGAAGTATGTAGTGAAAAAGTTGACAGATATTCTTGAAGATGAAAATTTGAGTAGATATATCCTTTAGAGGCTAGTGTCGTGTCTCAGAATTAACTTGAATTATAAGTACCTGCTGCACAGATTCAAAGAGGGCGCATGGGGGTCTCTTTTCAGTTCCGCCACCCAAAAGACGCCCAAGCCTGTTACCGCCCCCAAAGAGGACAGCGTTCGGTGGACAGGCACAAGGAATGCCCGTCGCTGTGGATACATTGTTCGTGGGGCTGCTTCATAATATGCAAAATTATGGTGCCGTTCCACGACCTCTGGATAGATGGTGGTAAACCTGAAAAGAGACCCCCATACCCCCAATGTGTCATAGAACCGGCTAAAATGATAGAAGGTATTTCTGGGATACGACACTAGAGGATTACAGTGAGGAACACATCGATGATGTCTGTATTATTTGGACTTCGAGGTCTTTCTCAACAATGAACTATTCCAGGATCCAGAGGTTCAAAGGTTACTGAAAAAATCAACCTCTGAACGCTGAACCTTGATCTTCAATTGTGAGGACAGACTAAGTCTCACTAGGTGTAATGCACAGAGGTTACTAAGAAGCCATGACTAAGCACAACACAGACATTGCAGAGGTGTTGATCGAGGCCCTGCCCTATATCCGGAGATTCAAGAATGCCACGGTCGTTGTCAAATACGGGGGCCATGCCATGGTGGATAAAGGGCTGAAGAAGAGCTTTGCTCTGGATATCATCCTCATGAAATATGTGGGTTTCAATCCCATTGTGGTACACGGCGGAGGCCCCCAGATAGGGAGATTCTTGGAAACCCTCTCCATTGAGTCTCAATTTGTGGACGGCATGAGGGTGACCGACAAAGAAACCATGGATGTGGTGGAAATGGTCTTGGCAGGAAAGGTCAACAAAGAAATCGTGGCCTTGATCAACCAGAATGGAGGGCAAGCCGTCGGCCTATCAGGCAAAGACGGACAATTAATCACAGCTAAGAAGATGAAATATCTCAAGGAAATGGGGGACAACAAACCGCCGGAGATTATAGACATGGGGATGGTGGGTGAGATTACCTCTGTGAACAATCAAATCCTCTTCAATCTTCTGGAAAGCCAGTTCATCCCGGTCATTGCCCCGGTGGGAGCGGGATCAAAGGGGGAAACTTACAATATTAATGCCGACCTGGTGGCAGGACATATAGCTGTCTCTCTGAAGGCCAGAAAACTTATCCTCCTTACGGATACTGAAGGCGTTCTTGACAAAGAGGGGAAACTGACATCCACTCTCAAGAGGGAAGAAATTTCAAAACTCATTGCCGATGGAACGATCCAGGGAGGTATGATTCCCAAAGTCAAATGCTGCCTGGAGGCGCTGAGGGCCGGTGTCAGAAAGGCCCATATTATTGACGGCCGTAAGGATCATTCCATCCTGTTGGAAATCTTCACAAAAGGTGGCATAGGCACTGAGATCATACCTTAGAGGTGTCAATGAACGGTTCTACAAACGTTCAAGTCTCATCGACTAAAAGTATGACCATTGGTCTACGTTTATGAGAGGCAGAATATGGAAGATAAACGGAATGATATTATAAAGTTGGCAGACACATACATGTTTCAGACCTATGCGAGAATTCCTCTAACCCTTATTCGGGGAGAAGGATGTCACCTCTGGGACGACCAAGGCAAAGAGTACCTCGATTTTGTCAGCGGCATCGCCGTTTGTGCTTTGGGACATAGCTCCTCGGTCGTCAGGGAGGCCCTTGACAGACAGTCCCAAACCCTGGTGCACGTTTCAAACCTCTACTACACTGAACCGCAAACCGAGTTGGCCAAGCTCCTGGTGGAAAATTCTTTCGCCGACCGCGTCTTCTTCTGTAACAGCGGTGCTGAAGCCAATGAGGCGGCCATCAAACTGGTTCGCCGTTTTTCAAATGAGAAATACGGTTCCGGTAGACATGTCATCATCAGTATGACGGGTTCATTTCACGGCCGAACCATGGCGGCCCTATCAGCCACGGGGCAAGAAAAGGTTCAAAAGGGCTATGATCCTTTGGTACAAACTTTCAAGTTCGTCCCCTTTGGCGATCTATCAAGTCTGGAAAAGGCCATAGATGATACCGTGTGTGCGGTGATGTTGGAACCGATTCAGGGAGAAGGAGGTATTGTCTGCCCGAGTCCCGATTACCTGAAGGGCGTAAAGGAGATTTGTGACGCGAGAAATCTCATACTCATCTTTGATGAGGTCCAGGTGGGGATGGGACGGACCGGCAAATTGTTTGCCTATGAGCATTACGGTGTCACTCCCCACGTCATGACCTTAGCTAAGGCCTTGGGAAACGGCCTTCCCATTGGCGCCATGCTCTCCACCGAAGAATTGAGCAGCGCGTTCGGCCCCGGAAGTCATGCCTCCACATTCGGGGGGACACCCCTCGTGACGGCCGTGGCAAAGGCCGTCCTCCAGAGTCTCCTGGAAGACGGATGGATCGATAACTGCCGGCAGATGGGCATATACTTTAGGGAGAGACTGGAAGACCTGAGTAAGAAACATACCATGATCAAAGGCATCAGGGGTCTGGGTCTCATTCTTGGGATTGAGCTTGATCGGCCTGGAACCCCGATCATGAATGCCTGCAGAGAAAAAGGATTTCTCATCAACTGTATTCAGGAGAATATCCTTCGATTTGTCCCTCCCCTCATTGTCGGTAAAAAAGAAATCGATCTCATGGTCGCAGCGTTGGATGAGACTTTGAGTGAAATGAAAGGACGTTTAAAATGAAAATAGTGCTCGCTTATTCCGGAGGGTTGGATACCTCCGTTATTCTCTCATGGCTGATGGAAACATATGAGTGCCCTGTTATTGCCTATTCTGCTGATTTGGGGCAGGGGGACGATATGGATGAAGTTAAAGAGAAGGCGATGAAGACAGGCGCGGAAGAGGTCATTGTTGAGGACCTCAAAGAGCCCTTTGTGCTGGATTTTGTCTGGCCTGCCCTGAGGGCCAATGCGGTTTATGAATCAGGATATCTCCTTGGAACTTCTCTGGCAAGGCCTCTCATCGCCATGAGACAAGTGGATGTGGCAAGAAGACTGGATGCGGATGCAGTTAGTCACGGTGCCACGGGAAAAGGGAATGATCAGGTCCGTTTTGAAATGGCCTATCTTGCTCTTGAACCGGGTTTAAAGATCATCGCACCTTGGAGAATCTGGGACTTCAAGGGTAGAGAAGATCTGGTGAAATATGCCCGTTCAAAAAATATCCCCGTGCCGGTGACCAGAGAAAAACCCTATTCAAGTGACGGAAATCTCCTCCACGTCAGTTTTGAGGGGGGTATCCTGGAGGATACCTGGAAAGAACCTCCTGAGGACATGTTTGTGATGTCTGTCTCTCCTGAGGAGGCACCCGATCAATCCACTTATATTGAGATCGAATTCAAAGAAGGTAATCCCGTGGTCGTTGATGGAAAGTCCATGTCTCCGGCAACTCTTTTGGCCCACCTCAATAGACTGGGCGGTCAAAACGGCATCGGCAGAGTAGATTTGGTGGAAAACCGGTATGTGGGTATGAAGTCCAGGGGAGTCTATGAAACACCTGGCGGCACCATCTTGAGAGTGGCCCACCAAGCCATGGAGTCCATCACCATGGATCGAGAGGTCATGCACATCAGAGACGGCCTTGTTCCCCGCTATTCAGAAATGATCTACAATGGGTACTGGTTTTCTCCTGAGAGAAAGATGCTCCAGACCCTTGTTGATGAAACACAAAAGAACGTCACCGGTCTCGTGAGGCTCAAACTATATAAAGGAAACTGTACCACGGCGGGCATCAAATCTGAGCATTCCTTGTATCACTCGGATTTTGCGACCTTTGAAAAAGATGACGTATATGATCAGAAGGATGCCGAAGGTTTTATCAGGCTCAATGCACTACGGCTCAAAATAGCCCATCTACTGAAAAAGAAGCAAAAAGAAGGATGAGTTAGAGCTCTTTCTGTTGATGAGTTCCAATAAACACGAGAAACGGCGATCAACTCATTTCGAAATCAATACTAGTGTTCTGTAACAATAATTAATGGACTAATAGTATTTCATATGATAC
>CAZFMX010000062.1:0-19394 GCA_964520425.1 uncultured Desulfobacteraceae bacterium | reverse complement strand
CCCCGGTTCTCGGAGTCATGTTTACCCGCCACTCCTGCATACTAAGTGGAACGGCATCACACTGACCGATATGGTATATCCCTTCTTCCTCTTCATGGTGGGCGTGTCGATCGCGCTGGGATACACGAAACGATTGAGTGCAGGGGCCGTTAAGAAGGATCTCTACAAGAAGATCGTCTTCAGGGCCGTCATAATCATGCTGATCGCATTGTTGCTGCTCGATGATGTACTTCCAAAGATATCAGTAGTTTTTCTAGTGTGCGCCCTTCTCTTCCTGAACACGAATTGGAAACAGCAGGTTTGGATCGCTTCACTGATTCTGATCGGATATTGGCTGCTGATGGAGTTCGTACCCGTTCCGATTGACGATGTCATCCAGACTGCCCTGGCTACGGGGCAGGTTCAGTACAAGGGTGGACTGATGGACATCGGAGACATACATCAGATATCCGATGGTTTCATCGCGGCAAACTATGAACCGGGAGTTAACATTGTCCACTGGCTCGATCGTATGCTGGTTCCGCGCGTTACTAAAGATTTAATTAGGCTTTTTCCCTCGATAGTCAGCGGGATGATCGGTATGCTCGTTGGGAAACTGATTCTTGCCATTGACGAGCCATACAAAAAGGTCACGTGGGTCTTCTTTGCCGGATTCTCCATTTATCTCATCGGTGGGGCGTTGGGCTGGTTCATGCCTTACAGCATGCCCCTGTGGTCGAGTTCGTACACTCTCTGGACCGCGGGTGTATGCACGATGGGTTTTGCAGCCTGCATACTCGTGGTGGACATACGGGGTTACACAAAAGGCACAAAGCTGGGCACCGTGTATGGGGCAAACGCAATCACCTCGTACGTGCTGGCCAGGATACTCAGGTTGATGTTCTATTCGCCCGGTTTCTGGGGATTCTCTCTGAACGGGCTTTGGATGGATGGTTTGACAGCCGTTGGGCTGCCACCCAAACTGGTGTCCCTGCTGTACGCCATCCTTTACATGTACATCATATACATCCCTGCCTACATCTTGTATCGGAAGAGAATATTCATAAGGGTGTAGTCCCACCCACTCTGTCATGGTCATGCTGCGCTGAATGTGAAAGCGTGACGACCTTAAGACTATTGGTTTTGATGGATCGTAATCGAAAAGCCGCAACTCACCATACTATGTCCATACCAGATACCTCCTGGATATCGCAGTCGCCACAAAGCCTTTGATAAGAGAATAATTTGAGACAAAGTACATACACAACAACAATCTTCGGCTGGTGCCTTTTCTTCAAACGAAAATCCCATTGGAGATCAGGGCGAAAAAACAAGTTTCTCACCCTGTCCCTTTAATTTAAGCATACAGGTTATCGATCCATTTCATGGCTTCTACGTCACTTATTTTGCCCAAGTATCTTTCTGTGGTCGAAAGGTTCGAATGTCGCAAAATGACCTTTGAAACGATTTCAATAGGAACGCCGGATCGTGATGCATAGGTCGTTGCATGACGTCTAAGGTCATGTGGTCTTAGATGAATATCCACTACAGTGCCTGCTTTGGCAACCATTTCCCTTGCGGCTTCATAACATATTGGGAAAATGCGCTGATTTTGGTCAATACCTTTGTCTCTGATAAAACCCTTGAGCCTGTCGGCAATTCGTTGGGGTATAAAAATGAACTCCTGCTCTCGACCACTTTTAGGGTCTTTCAGGGTCAGTCTCCTGTCATTGATGTCTGAAGGGGTCAGCTTCAGTACCTCGCTGATTCTCATGCCGCCCCGCGCCATCAGTTCAAGCATCAAACGATTTCTTGGTTTTGATGTCCGGAAAATAATCTCATCAACGGTTTCCTTCTCGAGAATGTCCCAGTGGTAGGACGGTCTGGCTCTAAAAAGCTTTTTTATCAATGGGGTATCGCAAGGATTTCGGAATTCCGGATCGATGTGATTTTTGATAAAGTTGAAAAAAGCCAATAAGTGGGAATATCGAGTTCGTTCGGTTTGTCGCTTTCTCCCGTCTGTGATCTTGTTCAAGAATGAAAGAGCTTGGTCTGTGGTCACCATCTCAAGGTTTTTTGTACCAAATTCAGCAAGAAATTTCGAAAGAACCGAATTATATGCGCGAATTGAATTTTCTTTGAAATGGGCCTTGTGATACTCTAACCAAAGTTTTGATGCTTCTGAAATTTTCATGACCATACCTCCATTTTAAAAATCCATAATTTGTAAACAGCCTCTTTCATTTCGAGAGTACCGCTAAAAAGGAGGATTACAACTCACAGCGTGCTATATTTGGCCTGCAGGTTGGTTTTTCTAGCAGTCGTATACCTGAACAGTATATTTCATGACGATTTCAAATATTTTGATAGGCGCTTGGAATCACAGCTTTTTACAAAGAAATGAAGACTGGAGAACTCTTAAAATATCTCAACAGACTTTGAAGCTGAGATCATGGCAAGTTGTTCTTTGTTCAAACTAGCTCATCTTTTTTGTTAACATATCTTCCATTAAATCGTCTTATAATATAAAGCTGATCATTTTGAAATTTGCGAAAACTCAACTTGACCAGGAAAACAACATGTTGAATGCAGAGGAAAACTCATTCGAAGATGTCTATGACCAGTATTATCAAAGCGTTTTCCACACGGCATTTCATTTGATTAAAAGTCGAGATGATGCCAAAGACATCACACAAGAAGTCTTTGTTCGATTTATTCAGTCCCGAAAGACCATTAAGAATCCTGATGGGATCAAGTCATGGCTACATCGGATCACGGTGAATTGCGCTATTGATCTCATAAAGAAGAGGAGCATAAAATCTCCAAATGCAGTCGAATCCGAGCAATTCAAATACCAGACTCCGGAAGAAGAGGTTCTTCAAAAAGAGACCCATTATCTTCTTTTACGCGAATTGGCTGATCTCCCGGACAAGCAGAAGAGGGCGCTTATTCTCAGGTTTTTTGAAGGACTTCCCATTTCAGAGATCGCCCGATTTACCGGTCTCACCAATGGTTCCACCAGGGTTACCATCACTCGTGCCCTGCTAAAGCTCCGCAAAAGACTTTATAAGAAAAGAGGTTTGTTCCATGTCTGAATGCAAAGCTATTATCCAAAGGATTGTTGAAAAGCCTGAATCGATCCAAAATGAGGCAGTCCAGAGCCATTTGGATGAATGTCCGAAATGTAAAGCCCTCTTTACGGTCCTTAAGAGAGGGACCAGTGAAGACGTGGCTGAGGATATTTATGAATTGACTCAACAGGAACGAATAGAGCTCCTTGCCAAAATCCGTAGAAAGGAACAATTGTTGTTGGAGAGCGCTAAACTGCAGAAAAAAATGTTCTTTTTTAGACCAAAATTCGCAGTGGCCATAGCCGGCGCTATCATCATCATCGCATCATGGCTATCCCTGCCTTATTTTGTGCAGGACGAGAAACAGGAAATCCAGGTAAGTCAAGGCTTTAATAAATCACGAAAAATGAAACTACTTATTCAAAGCGACTCACGCCCCAGGCTTTATCTGGAGATGGAATATTTTCCTGAAGATAGATCGCAAGGAGGAACATAACATGAAATGGAAAACAATTATTGCATGTTTAATGATTATCTCGCTCTTCGCCATTCCTACTTGGTGTGATGAGCCTTTGGACATCTCAGAGAATGATAAAAGAGTCTCTTTCGACATGATCAATGCTGATGTCAAATTTCTACTAATGGCCTTGATGGAAGCGGCTAATCTAGATGTTGTTTTTGATGATTGTGTTCGAGGGAAGCTGACAATCCAAGCGTTTAACGTTCCACTCTGCGAAGTATTCCGAATGATGCTGGGTGAAGCCGGGTTGGATTATGAGCAAGAAGGCGATGAAATTTGGATCACCTGTCAAGCTGACAAAGAGACTACGACTACGGATTCAGATGAGAGTACGGCTTTTCCAGGTGTACGGGCACTGGTTTTTGCATCAATAAAAGAGAAGAATAAAGATGAGATGGAAGTGCTCTTGCCAAAAATAGAACGCGAATTCACTGATCCCGTCTTTTTGCTTCGTCTGCACAAATATCTTGGTCCTCATTTTTTATTGAAAACCCTGGACCAAAACGGCGGTTTTGTTGAGAGACCTCAACCCCTTTTTGAAATCAAGTTCACCCTGATTGATTTTCTTCCCGAAGGAGTGGAGGTTAAGGTATCTTTCTCATATACTGAGGAGCTTGAGACTGATAAACAACACGTTGTGAAGGCGGCTCAGGCTCAGCGTCTGCGACCCCGTGATCCTGCCCACAGTCCTCGAATAAACAAGCGAATGCAGGAATATACCTCGCCGTCAATCAAGCTTGAACCAGACCTTGCTCCTGATCCGCAACCCAGTACATATGATAAGGTGTACCGTACGATCAGCGGGTCTAGACAGAAACTTCTCACCCCTTCAAATTTTAACGAACCTATCTTGCTTTTCGTGACGCCTGAAGGAGATGAGTATTATCTATCTGTGATACCCGAAGATCTGTAATCGCCCTATCGAAAATTTTTGCAAAATCGCAGATATCTGCTATGTATCACAACCTCGCCCTTTCCTGTGATAAGAATAGTATCATAGAAACCAAGAAAAGGGAGTGGTCGGCACTGAGACGTAATCCGCCTCACAGAAAGAACCGAGGATGACGATATCCTTTTGAATGGATGCGGCTGTGATACGGTGGGTAGCATTATATTCCAGGGGGCTTTTGCTAATTTGAAGCGGCAGCCTTCATGTCTCTGTCACGTTTCGCCCGGAATTCCGTACCTTTCTTCCAGTTCGGGAATGTGTCCTCGTTCCCCAGCCTGAGGCCGACCTGGAACAGTAATTGTAAATCCTCGACCATCCCCGAAAAGTCCCAGTTCGGATCATATTCATCCGACGGTTTGTGGTAATGTTTTTCAGTATAGAGATCCTTCTGCTTTTGCGTCCATTCCTCTCCATGTTCCACGCTATCCATTCCCGTATCCGGCCAGAGTGAGGGGACGCCCTGTTTGGCGAAACTGAAATGATCGCCCCGGTAAAAATATCCTTTTTCGGGTTTAGGATCGGGTCGGACCGTTCGGCCCTGAACGGAAGCGGCTGATTTTACATAGTCGTCCAGGTCGGGGTTTCCATAACCGATGAGTGTGATGTCTTTCATCTTCCCGTAAATATTCAGCCCATCCATATTGATGGCCGCGACCGTTTTGGTGAGAGGATAGATCGGGTGCCCAGCATAGTATTCAGAGCCCAGCAGACCCTGTTCCTCTGAGGTTACGGCAAGAAAAGCGATGGATCGTGCCGGTGGGGAGGGGAGCTTTGTGAAGGCTTCCGCCAGTTCGATCAGGCCGGCAACTCCCGTCGCGTTGTCGAGCGCGCCGTTGTATATCTGGTCTCCCTGTAGGGAGGGATTCAATCCCAGGTGATCCCAGTGCGCCATATAGAATATGTATTCATCAGGCCGGGTGCTGCCGGGCAGAACCGCCAGGACATTATTGGAAAGGCATTCTTTGATGGTGTTCTTTAATGTAACCGATGCGGTCATATTCATGGGGACGGGTTTAAAGCCCGGTTTTGCGGCATCGGCTTTGAGTTGATCCAGATCCAGGCCTGCCTGCTCAAAAATGGTCCGGGTACTGTCTATGGTAAACCAGCCTTCAACAGCGCAGCAGGACATGTTTTTATCTTTGGCGCGCAGGCCGAACTGGGCCCCGGACCAGCTGTTGCTGACCACTCCCCAGGGATAACCCGCCGGTTTGGTTTCATGGATGATAAACGCCGCTTCGGCTCCCTGCCGGGCGGCCTCTTCGTATTTGTAGGTCCAGCGTCCGTAGTAGGTCATGGCGTTGCCGTTAAACAGCGCGGGATCCTGGGTTGCAAAACCGGGATCGTTTACCAGCATGACGACCGTTTTGCCGCGGACGTCAAGCCCTTCATAATCGTTCCAGCCGTATTCGGGGGCGACGATGCCGTATCCAACGAAAACCATTTCCGAGTCCTTCAGGGACACGATGTCCAGTTCCCGTTTTGTCGAAACCATGCAGTCCTTGCCGTAAGTAAACGAAAGGATTTTATCGCCTGCCTGGATAGACAGCTCCGTGTCGGGATCCGTCGCTAGGGAAACAAGCGGGACTTCCTGGAAATAACTCTCACCGTTTCCGGGAGTCAATCCGAGCCTTTCGAATTCTCCCTTGATGTAGGTGATCGTTTTTTCTTCTCCTGTGGATGACGGTCCCCGCCCTTCATACTCATCCGAAGACATGATCTGGATGTGTTTTGATAAATCCTCGGCGTTTATGCTCTTTTCTGCGGGCTGAATATGGTCTTTCTGGCATCCAGAGAAATTTACGGACAGTAGAAACAGGAAGGAAATCAGAAATATCGGTTTTTTGGACATATGTTGTTCTCCTTGGGCGAAAATCGTCTTATGCGAGATTCCAGGGTCAAGGTGGCGCCGGAAAAGATAGCCGGAAGCGCCCGCATCTTACTAATAAAACCTCTTGTTTGAGAAGTGAGTGTAAGAGAGTCTTGACTTGTATGTCAAGCAAAACACGATCATAGGATATTGTGGGTGTCTCTTAAGAGATGAAAATGAAAAAATCGGCAAATGAAGGAGAAGGATATGGGTAAGACCATTGTTTGCATGTTTATCACCATGAGATCCTGAAAGCGGCCTCCAGCCTGTCTAATCCGATCCGGGAACTTCATAAGGTTGATCTACTGGGAATCTGTATCGAAACGATGTGGCTGTAGTGTTTGTACTTCAGCATCTTTATCTATACGAAGCCATTTTTTGATTTCCTCTGCCTGCTCCTTTCCATTGAGCCTGTATATTTTTTCTATAACATAATAGTCTATAATCGCATTTTCAGTCACAGCAATCCTGTCAAAGCCGGCCCTGATATTGATTATATTCGATGGCGCTTGATGAAAATCAGTTCCGGGAAGACCGTGACTACTGGAGGTCCGTATTTCAGAAAGAATTTCCTGAGTACTGTAGGCCTTATCCTTAGCAGCTGTGTTCTCAATAGTTATATCACATGTGAATGCGTTTTCTCTATCGGTCGACGCAACACGGGCAGATAATAGTCATCACCCCCGGCCTTAAGACTGGCTCTGAGAATAACAGCTTGATTATCGGTGTTTTCCATACCTGATACCCTAGGTGTAGATATTCGATTGACCTCTTTAAGATAATGATCAAAGTTTTATTTTTCAGGTAAGACACGGGGCGTTGTAGCACATGACACTATCATAAGAAGGAGCACAAGAATTGAGGTTATGTTTATCATCGTTTTCATTTTCCATCTCCTTTCCGTTAGTCTTCATATATGAGGAGTTTTGTTATTCAAACTGCATGTAATAATCGCGGAGTTTGTCGGCGTATGACTTGCAACCTTGTTCCCTTCCAAACCACTCACAATGCCTGATTATCCCTCTACGATCTGACACTATCCTAATTGTGCAATCGTTGTTAACCGACGAGTAAATCCGTCTTTTATCAACATATGTTCCCGTAGGGCCACCATAATATATCCCAGACCTCTTACTCCATACGTACACAGTCTCATCCCCACACTTCTGTTTCTCATTTGGATCACCAAGAACTGAAAAGGCGGTCCCTATGTCGATACCGGTTAGCTTTTGCAGCCCTTTATTCATGTGTGTTGAGGCACATCAAGTTAACACTACAAATAAGATTAATACTGAAAGGATTCTTTTCGTATGGATATCTTGACGGGAGATTATAGAATTGTCCTAAATCATTCACCAATCTGATGGCAATCATTCGCTTAATGATAGATGTCAGCAATAGCAGAATAAGTTAACAAAGTAAAGAATGTCCCCTGAATCCTTTTCTGAGAAACCCTTGGTGTCTGATCTAGGAAAAAACTTCCAATAGTTGGAATCAGATTTCTCAATATCAAGAAGGTGTTTGCCTAAAAGTCGTCTTTTACCCACGCCGCCATATGCTAACTCATTGAAGATTAACAAAAAAGTTCTGCTGCACCAGTCTGGTATCTGTTTTGCTATAATATATTGAAATCTGAATGATGCACATCGGATATTTGTTTCTTTAAGAAGGATGAGTCTAAAATGAAGTTTGGAATTGTAGTAAATGATGGAAACGAAATATCTACTTCTGACTTTGAGAATGGCATTATCTCCATCGGACGATCTAGTGATAACGACATACAACTCAATGACAAACATGCTTCACGACATCATTTGATGTTGTGGGGAGAAGGTAATAGGATTTTTGCGAAAGATTTCGGAAGTGAAAACGGGACATATATCAATGGTCGTCAGATACCCTCTGGCAAGGTTATTGAATTGGGAAAAGGTCACTCCATTCGCACCAATGTTCCCACGCCGAACTCTGAACAATCAAAAACCTCAATTTTGGAGGTGTTCTCTATTTTAGTCGGTAAGAGCTTGATTGGTCTACGTATAGAAAAATCAGAGAATGTCTCTGTTTTTCTTCAGCCGGACGAAAACTTCTTTTCGCGGATTTCCCCTCACCAAAATTGCCTCGTTGAATGATACTAAACACATATAGGCTCTTGATAAGATAGTCCGGTTGAAAAGAATCTGCTTCTTCGGGTCCTGGACACAGCGAGAGACGATCCTGTTGAGATTACAGCCTGTAACCTTCATTTTGGCTAAAGTATGGACTACCCTAACAAGTCCTTACTCGACATCTTTACCTCGATGGGTTATTCGCATTTTATCTCAAAAAGAAATACTACATATCGTAATCTGATGCTCTGTGTCATGTTTTTGAACCTAATTTCGGATAGTAATAAAAATAGGCAGGACCCATGTAGGTTCTGCCTATTTTATTGAGCAGTTGTAGTTCTTGGGAAACTAGAAAAAGGTTTCACTCCTGTGGTTATACTTCTGGTTCCTCTTCAGAGATCGGCTCGCAAGTCGTGTCATCAAACTCCATCAGATTAAATCCGAAAAGATATGAAGCCGAGTTACCTTCCTGCAACATCTCACCAGAACAATCAACATCATCCGTAAGCACAAGGATTAATTGTGCACCATCGTTTGTATCATCGGGAATAGGTAGGTCGCAGAGACCATATACTCTTTCATTCATGTGGACGTTACCAAATTCGTCCGACACACCGCTACCTAAGCAAATCAAGCCCGTTCCATCTCCTTCCGGGTAACTCGGGTAGTAAATCAATGTGTAATCAGTATCGACTTCAAGTCCGTGCCCATTGAAAACAAATTTGAAATAGGGGCCGACTAGGTTATAATTCATTTTCCCCCAGGCAATATCTAGCATGTCATTTTCTTCGTCAATAAAATCCTCTCCTGGTTCACTATCAACGGGTTCTTCTGGAGTATCCGCTTCCTCATCCTCGACAATCAATTCCTCTGGGTCAGTATCTTCCTCAAAGAAATAAAGCTTCCCCATAAAGGACCTGCCATTTTGTCCTGACGGGCCTCCTTTGGGACCTTTCGCATTTTCCCCTCTTTCTTGTTGTCGCTGAGCATTCCTCTCCTGCTGTTCAACGGCTCTCTCAGATCTGTTCGGTGTATTCTTATCCTTTTTGGGCTTATCGTTTTTGGCTAAGGTTGTAGACACCGAAAGAAACGTGATGAACATGAGTGTAAGAAAAACAATACCTGCTTTTTTGAACATGTTTGCCTCCATTTTTTTATTCTATGGACTCTGTTATTGGTTAAGACCAATCCCCCGTTTGATGTTACCTAAAATTCCAGGAGTAAATTCTTACTCCTTGATCCTTCTCATATCGTTTACAGATTGCTACATAATCTGTGCCAAAAGCTTTGATCTGATATAACTCTTTGTTTTAATTCAGATAAGTGTAGAGATTCATTTGCTATCTGCAAATAAAAACAAGGCTACTTGGTCACATTATTTCAATGGTGTTCACTATTCGTTAAATTTCGACTGGAATCTAGTAAGGATAAAGGGTACGCTGCGATGCCCAAATAATCTACATAGTGCTCGATCACTGGGTCTTTATAGTGAAGTGCACTGCTCTTATCTTTGCTCATTACAGAAATCTTATTTTTTGAATAAGAATTAAGTTCTCTCCGATCATGAGCAGATCTTCTTTCCGGAATGTGATAAGAATATGAAAACATCCTTCGTTCAATACCTGAGCGAGTGTTATAAATATTATCTGAATTCAAAATGATCTTCTCCTTATTCTTTTCGGTTAGGAGCCCTGGTTTTGGTGTGTTACTTTATTGTCACAGATTCATCTCAAAAAAGATTATAAATAGCAATTGATATGCCAAAGAAAAACGAATTGTAACTATATGATATTAAAATGAAAAAGAATTTGGATATTCAGGGTCAGAATAATGTGAAGGGAATAACATACATATATGAGGTGAATAATAAATGAAAAACGTGATTAAATTGTAATACTACAGTATTATCTGAATGAAGGGAATTTCATACGGTTTGATGTCGTGACCTGTCTTTAAGAGTGATACTGGACTTTGAGTTAATCTTTGGACAATCATCCTGTTAAATCCTTTGCTTAAGAGCCAGTGTTTTTTTATGATTTTATTTCGTAATCTTCACTTTCGCCAAAGTATAGCCCTAATAAGTCGTAAACCGGCGTTCATGTCAATTACTATTCAGGATAACAAGAAAAATCCCCGCGCGATGGGGGCGATTAGGTCAGTTTGTACAGGAGAATCCTGGTTTTTACAATAATCCGTATTATTTCATCTCAAGTTCTTTTTGCTCTAATGCCCTGATTTCATCCCGGAGAAGGGCCGCTTCTTCGAACTCCAGTTTCCTTGCGGCCTGCTTCATCTTTTTCTCAAGATCTTTCACCATCTCACGGATACGCTCCGGTGTGAGGTATCGGGCTTCCTCTTCGGCTATGGCAGGCACGGTGACGTAATCGGCTTCATAGATGGAGCCGAGGATGTCGTCGATATCCTTTTGAATGGATGAAGGAGTGATTCCGTAGGCCTCGTTATATTCGAGTTGTATCTGGCGCCGGCGATCGCTTTCATCCATAGCCCTCTTCATGGAGTCGGTTACCTGGTCCGCGTAGAGCAGGACCGTGCCCCGGACATTCCTGGCCGCCCTACCGCACGTCTGAATGAGGGACCTTTCAGACCGGAGGAAACCCTCCTTGTCCGCGTCCAGTATAGCCACCAGAGAGACTTCCGGGAGATCTAGGCCCTCCCTCAAGAGGTTGATGCCCACAAGGACATCAAAAATCCCCAGTCTGAGATCCCGGATAATAGACATCCTCTCGATGGTCTTTATATCAGAATGCAAATACTCCACTTTGACGCCCAGATCAGAGTAATATTCGGAAAGGTCTTCAGCCATTCTCTTCGTCAGGGTTGTGACGAGGACGCGTTCATTTCGTTGCACCCTCTCCCTGATCCGCCCCAAGAGGTCATCCACCTGATTGCTTGCAGGCCGGACAATGATCTCCGGGTCTGTCAGGCCTGTGGGCCTTATGATCTGCTCCGCCACGGATTCCGAATGCTCCAGTTCATAGGGACCGGGGGTCGCGGAGACATAAATGGCCTGTTTGACTTTGGTCTCAAACTCCTCAAACTTAAGGGGCCTGTTATCCAGGGCGGAGGGGAGTCGAAATCCATATCTTACGAGGGTCTGCTTTCTCGATTGATCGCCATTGTACATCCCGTTGAGTTGGGGAATTCCGATGTGGCTTTCATCAATAATGACCAGGAAATCCTTGGGATAGTAGTCAAGAAGGGTAGGGGGCGCCTCTCCCGGAGCCCTTCCGGTGAGGTGTCTGGAGTAGTTTTCAATGCCGTGACAGTATCCCATCTCGGTCATCATCTCAAAATCAAAGAGTGTACGCTCTTCTATACGCTGGGCCTCGATGAGTTTGTTCTCCAAACGGAAATAATCGAGCCTCTCGTTGAGCTCTTTCTTTATGTTCTCAATGGCCTTTTCTCGAACACCCGCTGTGGTCACATAATGGGTGGCAGGATAGATGGTGACGCGATTGAGCGGTTGGATTACTTTGCCTGTCAAAGGATCGATCTCATATATTCCTTCAACCGTATTCCCGAAGAAGCTGAGACGAACGGCCCGGTCCTCCTCATGAATCGGATAGATGTCCAATACATCGCCTCGGACACGGAACCGGCCCCGATAGAAGTCGATGTCCCCACGCTCATAATGGATTTCCACGAGTTTCTTGATGGTGTCTTCTCTCGGCAAGTGCCGGTCTTTTTCCACATAGAGGAGCATACCGTGATAGGCTTCAGGCGACCCGAGACCATAGATGCAGGATACGCTGGCCACAATGATCACATCATCCCGGTCGAGAAGGGAGCGGGTGGCCGCGTGGCGCATCTTGTCTATCTGCTCGTTTATACTGGAATCCTTCTGGATATAGGTGTCTGTCTGAGGAAGGTAGGCCTCCGGCTGGTAGTAATCGTAGTAACTGACAAAATACTCCACCGCGTTATGGGGAAAGAAGCCCTTCAGTTCACCGTAGAGCTGTGCGGCAAGGGTTTTGTTCGGGGCGATGATGAGGGTGGGCTTCTGGGTTCGGGCGATGACGTGGGCCATGGTAAAGGTCTTTCCTGACCCTGTTACACCGAGAAGGACCTGGTGTCGAAGCCCCTTTTTTACACCCTCGGAAAGGATGTCAATGGCATGGGGCTGATCCCCGCAAGGTTCAAGATCGGTTACAAGTTGGAACGGCATAAGGCTCTAGTTGACTTTGACTCTCCAGGTGGTTCCCTGGGGGCCGTCTTCAAGAATAATTCCCATTTCGTCGAGGCGGTCACGGATGGCATCCGCCTTAGCCCAGTCTTTTTCGGCCCTGACCGTTATCCTCTCCTGTATCAGCCTCTCTACTTCGTCTTCATCAATGGTCTCGGAGTAATTGGATAAACCTGCGAAAAAGCTCTCCGGGCCTTCTTCCAACGAACCAAGAACATGAGCCGCGGAAAGGAGATGTTGTCGTTCCTCCTCCAGTTGCCGTAGTATGTCCCCCGGAGGGTTGTCGTCATGTGTATCCATGAGTCTATTCATCTCCTTGACCTTTTCAAACACAAGGCCCAGGGCCCCAGCCGTGTTCAGATCATCATCCATGAATTGGATGAACTCCCTCAGGAAGGGAACAGACTGTTCATCGGATAAAACGCCGGTATTGGGCCCATCCTCTTTTTGATATGGTCCAATCAATCTCTCAAGTCTCTCAAGGGTTCTGTAGATGCGGACAAGCCCGGTCTGAAGGGCAAGGACGTCCTTTCTCGAGAAATCAAGAGGGCTTCTATAGTGCTTGGATAAGAGAAACAGGCGCAAGACCTGAGGGTGGTAGCTCTTCAAGGCATCCCGTATGGTTAAGAAGTTACCCAAGGACTTGGACATCTTCTCTGACTCCACTGTGACAAATCCGTTGTGAATCCAATATCGGGCAAAGGGGGCGTCATTGGCCGCCACGGACTGGGCCCTCTCGTTTTCATGATGAGGAAACACGAGGTCTTCGCCTCCCCCATGAATGTCAAAAGTGGGACCCAGATAGTGGTTGCTCATAACAGAGCATTCCAGATGCCATCCCGGCCTCCCCGGGCCCCAGGGGCTTGACCACTGAGGTTCGCCGGGTTTGGCTCCTTTCCAGAGTACAAAGTCCATGGGATGTCGCTTTCTCTCATCCACGGCAACCCGACTTCCCGCCCTCATGTCTTCCAGTCGCCTGCCTGAGAGTCCGCCGTAATCCTCGAATTTCTCTATGGAGTAAAAGACATCCCCTTCTTCCACATAGGCGAAGCCCTTGTCTATGAGTGTTTTGATCATCTCGATCATATGATCGATATGTTCCGTGGCCTTTGGTTCCACATCAGCGTTCAGCACGCCTAACGCTCCCATGTCTTCGTAAAAGGCTTCAATGAATTCTCGGGCCAGGTCCTCCGGGGGCTTCTCCAATTGGCGGGCCCTTTCGATGATTTTGTCGTCAATATCCGTAAAATTGCGGACATGGGTGACATCAAAGCCCCTGGCTTGAAGGTATCTGGCCAGGACATCAAACACAATGGTCGACCGGGCGTGGCCGATATGACAGAGATCATACACGGTTACGCCACAGACATAGAGACCCACCTTGCCTCCTTTGATGGGAATGAAGTCTTCTTTCTTGCGAGTCGCTGTATTATAGAATTTGATGGTCATGAAAAAATGTCTAAGAAAAAGGATTCTAGGAGTCAAGGATTCGAGGATTCAAGGATTCAAGAACTGATGGATTTGTAAGTCC
Source organism: uncultured Desulfobacteraceae bacterium (assembly GCA_964520425.1). Lineage (GTDB taxonomy): Bacteria > Desulfobacterota > DSM-4660 > Desulfatiglandales > HGW-15 > JAFGFY01. The sequence goes on along the minus strand of CAZFMX010000062.1, from coordinate 5,168 downwards.
CTTTGGTCCTTTCTTGTCATTCCTGCGGCTGTTTTCTGATCAATCTCCTGTATCTTCCCTGTAATTCTTAAGTATCTCACTTGAATCCTTGAACCCTTGGCCCCTGGAATCCTTTGGACATGAGGTTATAGATTCCGCGACGAGGCTGACTATGGCATAGGCGGCGATACCGTCCTGGCGGCCACAAAAACCCATTCCCTCTGTGGTCGTGGCTTTAATGCTGATTTGATCCATTCGAATGGCCAGTGTCGTGGACAGCCTCTGTTTCATGGCCTCGATAAAAGGTGCCAGCCTGGGTTTTTCCGCAACAATTGTGGTGTCCAACTGATTGATCCTGTAACCATCCGAATGGGCCCATTTCATTACCCTCTCCAGCAGGACCATACTGTCCATGTCTTTATAAGCAGGGTCGGCATCCAGAAAATGTTGTCCGATGTCACCCTTTGCCAACGCGCCGAGAATGGCATCAATCATGGCATGGATCAAGACATCCGCGTCAGAATGCCCGGCAAGACCCAGGTGATGAGGGATCTTGACACCCCCAAGAATTAATGAGCGATCTTCAACAAGGCGATGAGCATCATATCCGAAACCGACGCGAAACACATGAACCTCCCGATTGAAAAAAGAGGATCATCTCCCAAGCATTTGGAAGATGATCCGGAAATCACACCGTTAGTGACACGTGCTGCAATTCCCGCTTGCACAGGAGGTGCATCCCGATGAGGCTGCAGACGATGAATAACCGGAGCTGCTCTTGAAACTACAAGCAGACATGAGCCGTTCAACACAATCATCTTTGCAGTCAGGACAAAACACGGGATCATCACTCCTGAATACAAGGTGTTCGAATTCTCCATTACATTTTCGGCATTTGTATTCGTAAATCGGCATAATTTGTTTCCTTCTTCTATGGTTCCCAGTTCCGGGTTCAACGCTAGACCCAGAATCCTGCTCGCCACGCTGAAGCATTGGCGAAGGCGGGAACCCCTGAACCTATTTGTTCTCTGCCAGACTTTCTATCACTGCTGCTGCGAGTAAAGGGAACATGATCTCATGATGACCCACCAGTGAATACCCCTTTCCCCCCTCCAGAGTGGGTCTCTGGACCACATTGGTTATGGGGCGATAATGTTGAATAAAATCCATGTTCACGGTGGTAATATGCTTTACATTAAACCCGAGGTTTCTTGCCAAGGAGAGGGCCTTTAAGAAGACTTCGGGCAGAATGACCGCAGAACCGAGATTGATGAAGACACCCCCCTCCATTCTGGAGATAAGACTTGAGAAGATGCGGAAATCCAGGTGAGATGTTTTCCCTATGGCCGCTCCATCCACACTGGGATGAAAGTGGATGATATCGGTGCCGATGGCCACATGTACCGTCAACGGTATATCCAGCTCAAAGGCCCTGGCAGCGAGGCTGAAATGCCTATAGGGAAAATCCTCCTTCACGAGTCTTGCGCCGACGGCCTTTCCGAGACCATCGCCATGATCTGCTCCTTGGATGATCGCTTCATTGAGGATCCTTCCTGTCTCTTCTGCCATGCCGAATTTCCCATCACCGATTTGGGCAGCCACATCTTCGGATGTCTGTCCTACCATGGTCAATTCCGCATCATGGATAATTCCCGCACCGTTCAAGGCCAGGCCATCAATAAGCCCCCGTTCCATGAGGTCAATAATGACAGGATTCAGCCCCACCTTTATGACATGGGCACCCAGGGCCAGAACAATCGGATTTCCGGAACGGGTCGCCTGAACCATATGCTCCGCGACTTTCCTCAAATCGTTTGCAGCAAGTGTTTTGGGGAGAGAATTAAGCCAGAGGCTCATATTTCCACCCGGTTTCCAAGGCTCTCCAAAATCCCGGAAACTGACCTTGCTTTCTCTCTCATTCAACGAATAAGACTTGACGCCATCCAGAGATATGGGTTTTGTCTTTGACAAAAGAACACCCTCATAACTTAAGGTTCAGGGTCCAGAGATTTCGGGGTTCCCTGTTGAAAGAGGACATAGTCCACCAGTTCGCAGATGATGTGCCCCGCCAGGATATGCACCTCCTGAATCCTCGGTGTTGTGTGGCTCTTCACCACCAGGGATATATCGACAAGATCTGCAAGTTTCCCTCCATCTCTCCCAGTGAGACCCACCGTAAAGATCTCCTTGTTTCTGGCCGTCTCGACAGCTTTGAGCACGTTGGCAGAGTTCCCGCTTGTACTTAAGGCCAGAAGGACGTCTCCTTCCACACCCAAGGCCTTGACCTGTTTGGAAAAGGCCTCATCAAAGGAGTAGTCGTTTCCCACACTGGTCAGAATAGAGGTGTCTGTGGTCAGGGCCAAAGCTGGAAGAGGAGGGCGTTCGAGGACATAACGATTAACAAATTCCGCAGCTATGTGCTGGGCATCGGCCGCACTCCCGCCATTCCCACAGAGCAAAAGTTTGTGGTCAGCGGTGAGGGCGAGGGCGATTTTATCAGCAATAAGAATGAGTTTGTTCGTATTCTCCCTGATAAAATCTTCCTTAGCCTTTATGCTTTCACGAAGGGCCCTCTGAATGATCTTTTCCATTGAAATCTCTCCCCTGTTCGAGCCCGCAGCTTTTGTAAAGCAAAAATTATGACCTTTCAGTTCACTTGTCAACTCAGCCCCAGAAAGGGCTCTTTTCCTCAATCTTCCGCCGTCGCTTAAGCTATGGCGGGACAGGCGGTGTTAGATTTGGATTTTAATCCTCGAAATACTTCAATGTATGGATGCCTGTCCCAATGACGATCGGGAGGGTTAAAATCCTCATCTTCCTTGACCTTGCGGAAAAATTCTCCTTTCTGGATGGAGACTAGTTATATAACAAAGAGCCTGTTTTTAAAAGGTAATTCGTGGAGGAGGTCTCTCGTCCAATTTAGACTGATAAGGGCGAGGAGAAACAGGACTCCGTCTCGCTACAGCACGCGGTAAAAACTGTGTCGATAACCAATAACATGTTGGAATGTCTAGGTTTCCGCTCTGTAGGCGGAATCGGGGACATGTTACCCTCTCTATTATTCAGCTTGAAAACGGGGGAGGGGTCGGGCGCGGGAATACCAAAAGCATGGGAAGATGGGCTTTTCACGAAGACATCAGGACTAACCTACAATCAGATCTTCCGGTGAAGATCAATAACGAATACCATATATAGACATTATATCATATTTAATGCACTATATATATAAATTATATATAAATTATTAAAAAATGCTTGACAAATATTATCAGATAGGTATCATTACCAATAATTAGGTTTAAATTGACCAATAAGCTATGGGTTGACAGAACAGGATTTTAGACCACGGGAAAATAAATAGGAGAAAAGCTTCTCGGATGTGCGTGCATCTTTCGCCGGGCAACTCCTAGAATAGAAGAAGAGATTACGCCAGGGAAAAAACGGCATCATGGGAAGCTTGCTTATATGAAGAACCCCGGTGGATAGTCAACGAACAGCCTAACATTTCCTTCACTTAGTTGGAACGTTCACCTCCCAAACCAACTAACCCCCTATGGCAGAGCCGTTTTCGGCTCTGCCTTTTTTTATTTGACCAGATGTTACGTCTCATGGCCCGTCTTTGAATAAGTTTCTTCTGGTTAATGAATATGATTGGAAGGAGTATACGTTCAGAACTAATGCTAAAGGTTTACGGGCCATGGTACCTTTTCTCCGATTCCCAGCCTCACGGCCTGTTCATTTTAGGATGTTAGAGCCGGGTTGAAGCCTACTCCCTCCACTGTTCCACTTTGTTGGGAACTATGTTCTAGAAATATTCGCAATAAAACTCATCTTGACTTCCACCAATAAATATAACGAGAGAATTTAAGGAGAAATCCTTATATTTTGAAACAGTTATAAAATCTTCCATAGGTTGAGTGATCGTATGTTAGATAGAAGAGGATGATTTCATAAAAAAAGAAAAGAATGTAAAATCAACTTGACAATAGTTGATTCATCATGTAAAGCCAACCTTACATAGATTAATTATTATTTACCTTTCAACATTCAGATTTTCTTAGACATGGTTAACATTGAATCCCAGTTCAACATTAAAAATAGGATTAAGGTCTTTAGGGCTGAAAAGAAATTGACGCAACAAGCGTTAGCCGATGCCGTGGGCGTTACGAGGGCTACCATCAACGCGATGGAAAAAGGGGACTATAATCCTTCTTTGGAGCTGGCATTCAGGCTGGCACGTTTTTTTAAAGTGGATATCCAGACAATATTCTTTGTGGAGGACTAAGATGAATAAATTCATAAAGATCGTAATCGGATATGTGTTCTATACTTTTCCTCTAACATTGGCGGGCTATGTCTTTTACTTTGTATTTTTCCCGAACCCTCTCATTAATTTGTTGGGGGTTCAAGCTTTTATTTGGACTCTGACGTCTTTGTGTTTGTCCATTTCATTGTTCTTTTCAGAAAAAATTCGGGGTGTTGTTTTGAAAAAGCTCTCAGGAATAAAGGAAAGAGATGAACGTGAAGTCCAGATTATGGGGAGGGCACTAAAATCGAGTTATCTAACGACCATGACCATCTTGTTTTTTCTTTTGTTCATATCTCTCTTTCACGGAGAAGTAGGCAAGTATTCGTCTGAGAATGTTGAATCAGGGCAACATACCGGGAGCTATGCATTTGGTGTCAGTCTTAGGTTATTGGATAAAGACGCGCTTATTACACAAAAGGAGGGCTACGATTTCTTTTACCAATACAATAATATACCCATATCGGCACAAAGCTTGATTATCATATTGCTGTTATGGCAAATCGTCTCTTATCGGTATGTTTCACGGAAGTCATTTAAATTGCCTCATTATCCACGTATCGATTAATTCCTGAAATTCTCATTGACTAGATAATATCGTTCAAGAAAACCGAAAACAGGGACTTTTCTAAGAAATCTCTGACTCTTTTGCTTCTGCGCCTTCCACCAAAATAGTCTTAACCAACCTCTATATCTAAAAGTACGAGAATGGACTTTCGCTTTACGATTCGATTCTAAAAGTTGGACGTTCGATTTCTATATTCATTGACTGGAAATCATTGATGGTCGGATTCAGAGCAGAGTATGAAGAAATCACCGCAGGATGACATGCAAATAGCTATTCCATGGATAAGGCTTTCTAAGATTATAGCGGTCTCGATAC
>CAZFMX010000061.1:16563-19782 GCA_964520425.1 uncultured Desulfobacteraceae bacterium | reverse complement strand
CAGAAGATGGAGTCCATCGGTGCCTTTGCAGGAGGGACCGCACACAATTTTAGGAACATTCTGCAGGCCATCTCCGGCAACATTGAGTATCTGGAAATGCTCTACGCTGAGATGCCCGAAGTCAAAGAGTTGACCGGAAATGTTTATGACTCAGTGGGAAAGGGTGTAGATCTTATCAACAACCTGTTGCATTTCTCTCAAAGAGAGGAGAATTGTGAATTTGCCGATACGGATTTGTCCCGTGTCATTACCGAGGCGCACAACATCATATCCCGCGTTTTTGATAAGAGTATCCAGATCGAGCTTGATTTGAAAAAGGATCTGTTTGTCAGGGGAAACCACGCTCTTTTGAGCCAAATCTTTATGAATTTGTTCACCAATGCCAGGGATGCGATGCCTGAAGGCGGGAAATTGCGCATTGAGGCCATGAAGCAGGGAGAGAAGGTTGTCGCGAATGTATCTGATATGGGTTGTGGAATGGATAAAGAGACCCTTGAGAGGATATTTGACCCGTTCTTCACCCTCAAAGAAGTGGGCAAGGGGACGGGGCTAGGCCTCTCTACAACACATGGCATTGTTGAACAGCATAATGGTACTATATCGGTACAATCTGAGCTTGGGAAAGGCACGACATTTACTGTCTGTTTCCCTTTGGCAAAAGGAAAAGATTTGCCGAAGTCAAGTCCCCAAAAAGAACTCATACTTGGTAAAAACGGACAAAGAGTCCTTATTGTTGATGATGAAAAGCCCGCCCTGGATGCCCTCACACATTTATCAAGAAGCTTGGGCTATGAGGCCATCCCTTTTGATCGTCCTGCGGAGGCAATCAAGAATTACGAGAAATGGGCACCGGATGTCGTCTTGATGGATAGGAACATGCCCGGGATGAATGGAAGTAAATGTGTCAAAGAGTTGATCAAAATGGATCCAAACGCCAAGATCATTATTGTCTCCGGTTATGACGGTTCAGGCCCTGATGGGATCGATGAAGACGTCAAAAGACTAATCAAGGGGTATCTTACGAAGCCTTTTAAGCTTGAGGCATTAAGTACTGCAATCGATGACGCGTTGAAATAGGTGACGATGAAAGATTAAAGTATCCACTCTCAGAGAGGGTGTTATTGGATTAACCCTAGAAGCGGATTAGTTTGCCTTGCTCCCAATGGGGTAAGGTTTATTAGTCACCCGGTCACTTTGTGACCTCGACTCACACAGACGGACACAGACGAAAGGACGGATATAATGGCTTAAAGGCCTTATGGAGAGGCATTGGCAGAAAGATAAGCAAGCTTGCCCGCCTCTGGAGGGCTTGCTAGTATTTCTGTCATGCACTCCCCATTGTGCCGGATTCATCCGTCCTCCCATCGGGAGGGCATTTAAGCCAATCCTACTCCCAGTGAGTTCAGTATAACTCTGTGGCTCGAGCGAAGCGGGTGGTGATAAGGGGTCCTTCGATAGAAGACAGGAGGCTGAAGACTGAAGGCTAAAAGCTGAAAGCTTTAGGTGAGAGCGTTAAACCATGAATACTGATCTCAACATTCTGATTATCGATCCCGATCTGACAGTCCAGGCTGATCTGGAAAAAAAGGTGACCCGGCTTGGTTTTCCGCTACGTACTACTGTCTTGCCTAGCTGTCCCATAGACCAACTAGACAATCTGAAACCTGACCTGGTCATTTTGGGGCGTTCCCTAGATGCTGAAACCTGTCTCAAGTATGTTCATAAAGTAAAAATTGTGGACTCGTCCACGGTCATTCTGCTTTCCTGTCCGGATCTTTGCGATTCCAGCGGGTCAGTCAATACAGCCTTTGATGGACTCCATAGCATAGATCCTCGCTATAGATCCAACGAGATCTCTTTAAGCATTGAGAAGGCTATGACATACCGGGCAGAGAGTGAACAAGAACCTGATCTTCCTCTGCTCATAGGCCAGAGTCCGGAGATGCTGGATATTAGACAGAAACTCCGGACAGTCTCGGCCAAAGATATTACAGTGCTGGTCTCAGGGGAGACCGGGACAGGGAAAGAGCTGATTGCTCGTTCCCTCCACCTCTATTCCCCACGAAACAAGAATCCTCTTGTCAAGATTAACTGTGCGGCTATCCCTGAGCAACTACTTGAGAGTGAGATTTTTGGATTTCAAAAAGGCGCGTTTACCGGTGCCCTCAAACCGAAACCGGGGCAGCTTGAAATGGCCAACGGAGGGACCCTTTTCATAGATGAAATCGGAGCCGTTTCCCTCTCTCTTCAAGCAAAATTCCTTCAAATACTCGAAGATAAAGTATTTTCGAGACTTGGTGGAACACGGGATCAATCCGTAGACGTAAGGTGTGTGGCAGCCACCAACGCGGAGTTGAGACATATGGTCAAGGAAGGGACATTCAGAAAAGACCTTTACTATCGTCTCAATATCGTGCATATCAAAGTCCCTCCTTTAAGAGAGCGAAGAGGGGATATTCTCCTTTTGGTCGATTACTATTTGAATAGATACTGTTTTGAACTAAGAAGAGTCCCTCTTGAAATCCCTGTTCATGTCTCCGACTTCCTTATGTCTTATCACTGGCCGGGAAATGTGAGAGAACTAGAGAACATCATCCGGAGGGCTATTGTCTTGAGGAGTTGGGATTTCATATTCAATGAGTTGAGTCTGGATAGCCCAAATCAAGAGAGTGAACACACAGATTCTTCCGATTCTCCCTTACTAATCTGGACAGATGATCAGGTCAAAAGACTCTTCCAAGCCCCCGATTTCTCTATCAAGAAGATAGCGAAAGATTATGTTTCCGAGGCGGAGTGCCGAGTGATTCTGAAGGCTTTGAGACATACCGAGTGGAATAGAAAAAAGGCGGCCAAAGAACTTGGTGTGAGTTATAAGACTCTCCTCAACCGCATCGAAGAATTCGACCTCAAGCCTTGAAGTTTTTTCCCCTTCCCCTCTCCTCCTCAAACGCAGTGCTCGTCAAGCGTAGCGCTCCTCTTTCCTTTATCTTCCCCTCCCCATGCGCCATGCCCTTTGCTCCATGCGTTTTCCCTTCCCCCTTTCCCCCCTCTTCTTCATAAGACGAAGTGTTCCTCAAATTTTACCCCGTGAAATTCGTCTAATGACGAGCGAAGCGTATTTCACAGGGGCCTAATGTTTCCCGATGGTCCTTAAACTCCTGTTCACAGTCTTCAAATAACGGAATTGAAAGGCTGAGCTGTTTATGGAGGATCGCCTTC
>CAZFMX010000061.1:0-16463 GCA_964520425.1 uncultured Desulfobacteraceae bacterium | reverse complement strand
ACAGTCTTCAAATAACGGAATTGAAAGGCTGAGCTGTTTATGGAGGATCGCCTTCCCCCTTCCCTGGGCGCCAAAGCCTTGGCAATGGCGGCTCCTCCTCAAATTTATCCGCCGTCCGTGTGGCGGATGCAGTGCTACTCAAATCCCGCAAAGCGGGATGCTCCTCGAACGTAGTGGTCCTTCCCCCTGCCCTGAGCAAAGTCGAAGGGTCTGCCCCATGCTTTTTCCCTCCTGTCTTCTGTCTCCTGAATTCTTCTCATCAACCTTTCCCCTCCACCTTGCACCTTATACCCTATACCTTACACCTTGAATTTCTGTATGTATTTCTTTTCCACTCATTGGTAAAAGATTTCCCAAAAAAGTGGAAATGTATTGTACATTATCTCCCTACCTCTCTCTTCAGTCCACTAATTTTAAAAACCAATGAGGGTAATATTGTTAACTGCATGATATAACACATAAATCCGGTCTCAATATTTCATCACCATCTAACAGAATCCTGCCACCTAATGGCATACGCCTTGCTACCTAACGAGACATTAGAACACCATCTTCGGTATCTGTAAAAAACGTCGCATAATAATAAAGGAGGATAAGGGAAAATGAAAAAGTTTGTTGGGCTCTTAGTGATAGGTTTGTTTTTAACAATTCCGTCTGCTACAAATGCAACGCAGTTGGGCTGGGGGTATCTTGATGTCGTATGGAGTGGTCCTGCGGCTGGAGGGTACTATGGCGACTATGACGGGACGGTAACATGGTCTGATTTTGGGTATTCGACTGATCCGGAAGTAGAGATTTTCTGTGTTTCTCCCGATCATGCAGGTCCTCATGAGACTGTTGATTTTTTCACTATAACCCCTGATTTGAATAGTCTTGTATCGGGTTTTAGCTATGAAAACCTTTCACAAGCCGCATGGGTTGCGGATAACTGGACAATGTATGGAACAACAGATTTGAACAAAGTGTCTGCACAAGCAGCCATATGGGATATCATGGGCGTAGTGCCTGGCCTCGCTAATTTTAATGCTTTTGCTTCTGCTCTCTATGAAGAAGCAACTAAGGTGAAGAATTACGATACTAAAAATTGGTATTTTGCACACAGCCCAGGGAATAATACCGCATATAACGAACAAGACTACCTCACGCCAGTATCACCCGTTCCAGAACCGGCTACAATGGCGCTTTTTGGTTCCGGTCTGATCGGTTTTGCTTTCATTGGCAGGAAGAAGTTCATCAGGAGGGTTAGCTGAAATCCATGTTAGTATCGCTTGAACAATTTTGGCGAGGAGTAGTATATGAGCCCGACCATTAAACATCACATGAATCCTCTTCATGTCTACTGTCGCCTGAGGGACATCGGTTTGACAAAGGGATGGGCGGCGTGTCTCTGTCGAATCTACGAAAGCAGGATCTTTAATCGTTATATTTTGGCCCGAAACTAAAGCAGGAGTTTCTTTTACAGTTGCAGGGCGCACACGTGTGAGAGACTGCAAACCAACGCTCGATGCTCCGAGTGTTCGAGAGGCGGTTATGAGAGTAGAGAGGGATTCTCCTATTTGAGAGCGAGGAAGTCGCATTTGATAGAGGCGTGTTGCGATTTCTTATTTTGGTAATAACGATTTGCCACGATTGGTTTAGAAAAGGAAAGATAGTGTGAATGAGCATGTAAATACTTCTCATGTGACCTTCAGCATTCGAGATAACGGAGGTAGACGTTCCGGGCTCGACAGAAGGCGCTTCTCATATGCGGGGCATGTTCCGGAGAGACGGGAAGGTGCGAAGCGTAGAATCAATTTAGATCGGAGGAGTAAAAAGGAAGGGAGGATGCCTGATCGGAGAATGGCAGCTCAATCTATACCCTCCAAAGATCGGCGAAGGAGTCTAGACCAGAGAGATTATGTGATTGCATAGTATGACATGGTCAGAATATCCAAGAAAGGCGGTAGTCACAAGGACACCGTCATTTTTTTTCCTCAGACAACCGAAGCGTCTTGACGCGACGAAGTTCTATTCGGCTAGCTAATTCGGTTGGCGCCCGTCCTTTACCTCTTATTTCTATTGACAAAACACCCAAAGTGTGTAAAAATTTGCCACAATATGGACTACGTACTCATCGGCAATCATCCATCGATTCAGAAGATTCGTGAATTAATCGGCTTGGTTTCAGACACGGATTATACAGTTCTGTTGCAGGGGGAAACCGGTACGGGAAAAGAAGTCGTCTCCCGTCTTCTCCATGCCTCCTCTCCTAGGCAAAATCATAGGTTTGTCAAGGTGAATTGCGCAGCCCTACCCCTTACGCTATTGGAAAGCGAGCTCTTCGGTCATGAGAAGGGGGCCTTTACTGGTGCGGATAAATTCAAACCAGGCAAGTTCGAGCTCGCATCTGAAGGGGTTATATTTCTGGACGAAATCGGTGATATGCCTTTGGTCCTTCAGGCCAAACTCCTTCATGTCCTTCAGAGCGGCGAATTCAGTCGTTTGGGTGGAACAGGAGAGGTCACGGTCAATGCCTGGGCCATCTCAAGCACCAATCACAATCTTGAAAAGGATATAGCGGAAGGCCTCTTCAGAGAAGATCTCTACTATCGGCTGAATATTATCAAGATTGAACTTCCCCCCCTTCGCGGGATTAAGGAGGATATCCCGATCTTGACAGAACACTTTATAGAAAAACATCGAAAGACCCTTGAGATAGAAAAATACTTAATCCTCGACAGCGAGATGAAGGCCCTTTTTCAGGAGTATCATTGGCCGGGAAATGTGAGGGAACTCTCCAGCACAATCCTGCGGTTGATGTTGGGGAACGATCCAGAGGCGGTAAAATCCGAATTTCTAGAGAGCATGAAATCTGATGGTCTGCCGTTGCCCATTGGTCTACACGGACAGGGATCTGATCTGATCGAGCCACAGGAAAAGAGGGAAGGAGAGACAAATACCTTGAGATCACTCAAGGATGTGAAGGTCGAGGCGACCAGATACATTGAAAAGAAAGCCATTACTCATGCCCTGAATATGGCTGGATGGAATAAAAGAGAGGCGGCCAAGATGCTGAAGATTAGCTATAAAGCCCTTTTCTATAAGATGAACAATTACGGACTAAAGAGCGCAAAAGCGGAATAGGGTAGGTCTAATTCATTATTAGCCACAGACTCACACTGACAAACACAGACAACAATATAATTCTCCCAGAGTACACAGGCACAGAGGCAGACTGAATATAGAGGTAATAAAATTTGCTTAAAGGCTTGCCCCGTGGAATTGAGACCCCTTAAAGGGGTATTCCACTAGGGTGCCCTCCCAATGGGAGGCCGTCTGTATGAGCCTGCCGCTCCGAAGCCTCGTGTGAAGGCTGGTCGAGTTCACAAAGTGGACGGTGGCTAATAATAGACCTTGTCTCTGTTTACCCCGATGAATATGAGACGTATTCAACTGGGGTGGTGAACTAATAAGTTTTTTGATTTGATACCAATGGTTGTATAGGAGCTACCGTTATGTTTCAGCATAGAATAATCGCCCGTCTTTTCCCATGTTTCTTTGTTTTTGCCTCCATAGTCTTTTCGATTTATCCTTCCCTTGCCGAGCCGCAGTCCGCCCCTTACTTGATTGGACCCGATGACGTACTGAATATTTACGTTTGGAAAGAGCCTGATCTGACACAAGACGTCACAGTTCTGCCTGATGGAAAACTTGCGTTTCCTCTTGTGGGGCAGATCCAGGCCCAGGGGCGGACCGTTATGGAGCTAAAGGAGGCGATTACACAGAGGCTTAAGGACTATGTGACAGCACCAGAAGTTACAGTAGTTGTTAGAGAGATCAATAGTCGTCGCATTTATACTGTCGGGAAGCTGAATACCCCAGGGCCTTATCCATTGTTGGCTGGAATGACAGTTATACAAGCCCTTTCCACCGCCGGGGGATTGGCAGAATGGGCGGATGAGAAGAATATAATAGTGATTAGACGTGAAGGAGAAAAAGAAATACAGCGCCAATTCAATTATCGAGAATACATTTCGGGGAAGAACCTGGAACAGAATATTCTCCTGAAACCGAATGACACGATAGTCGTACCATAGAATCTAAATGACATAATCTCTCACTGCTGCCGTCGCCGGATACTTCCGCCGCTTAAAGCTATGGCTGGATAAAATGGTGGGCGAAGGAGCACTCAGAGACATACTGACCAGTAGAAACAAAGAGTTTTCCAAACTATATTTTACGCGAAGCGATGACTGCCTTGGACTCCTCAAGTCGAGGAGACAAAAGTCTGTGTTCGTTTAGAGAGCGCAGCGAACGAGTGGCTAATTATAGACTTTGCTTCTTGGTTGCGTAGTTATTTTGGAATTTGAGATTGGATTTTTGGATCTTTTGGGGGAGATAAATCCTATGAAGACTATTATCAAAACCGGTCTAGCGTTTTTTTTTCTTTTCTCTATTTTTTTTTCAACCCTACCTGTTCATGCACAATACCACTATGAATTCACACCGTCCATTTCGGTAAGTGAGGAATATGACGACAATCTCTACTTGATTTCCGCCAATGAAATCAGTGATTACATCACTGCTGTCACACCAGGTATCGATTTCAGCATCCTATCTGAACAAACGGATTTTTCATTACTATATACACCCTCTTTTGTTTTCTATGATGAAAACAAAGAGAATGATACCACGAGACACTATGCAAGCCTAGCCTGGGGACAGAATTTAACCCAGCATATGAGATTTGATGTGAGTGATACATTCTATAAGACGGAAGAGCCTTTGGAATATGATGAAACAATCCAGGCGGTGAGAGGAACCCGGGAACCATACTGGAGAAATACAATGGATGCAGGGCTTGAGGTTGCCTTTGGCCCCCAAAACAGGTTTTCGCTTGGCTATGGCCAGAGTGATCTAAAGAACGAAGATCCGACTGTCGATGACGGGAGAATTCACACGCCTTCTGCCTCACTCTCCTACTGGTTCAACACAAAGAACGGAATGGAGATTGATTATGAATATATAAAGGCAGAATTTTGGGTGGATGCGCCTCTGGTGGCGGGGGATGATTACACGGGGGATGACATAGGAGTCCGTTATACTCATCAATTTAAACCGGAGTCATCCCTCTTTGTCGACTATAGTCTTATGACAAGAGACTTTGATGGTCTCACCGAAGACTATGATGTGCATGAAGGGACAGTTGGTTTTGACCACTCTTTTTCTCCCGAAACATCGTTGCTCATTTCAGGGGGGTATTTCGTCCGAGAAAGAGAGTATTCGGAGGACGAAGACCGTTTCAGTTACAATGTTACACTCACGAGAGGATTTGAGCGGGGAAGCTTCACAATCGGTGGCGCAGGAGGGTGGGAGGAATCTTACCTGGATGCCGAGAGAAGAGGTTTTACGCGATACAATAGTGGCAATCTATCGATTGAGTATCAACTCTCAGAATCGGTTGATTTTTTTACCGGAGGTTTCTACAGACATGACAGAGACAACTTTAATCAGGAACGGGATATGTTGGGGGGAAACGCTGAAATAGTTTGGAATTTCTTCCGATACTTTTCCCTGTCTCTGGATTATAGGTATTCAAAGAGAGATGATTACGTGGACACAGGAGACTATACATCCAATCGAATCATGCTTACCCTCAGAGCTAGTAGACTGTCTAGACGATAGCCTACCTGCTTATGTCAAAAATCCAAGCTCAAATAACAAAGACAGATTCCATCCTCATGTGTAACTCCACTGCTCTTCATTGCTAATTGGTCATTGCTAAATGGTAATGGGTCTTTCTACCTTTGTTGCCTAGAACGTAGTGCTCCTCAAGCGTAGCACTTCTCTTCCCTTCCCCCCTTGGCGCGCCGAAGCCTTGGCGAAGGTGGCTGCTCTCCATCTTTGTATTCTCACTTCAGCCTTTAGTCTTTTACCTTCAGCCTTGACATTCGTGTGTACTTTTCTTCCACTTAGTATACCTTATGTTCAAACTTAGAGGTGTTTTTTTACATATTTCATGGTATCATTTCTAATGTTTTTCAGATGCTTTCCACATAACATACTGACATTTAATAAATATTCAGATGATGGGCTTTTGCTTCTTGGTCTGGCATTTTTTTTGCGTAATCCAGTTTAAACTTAAAGTTCGAGTTAATATATTCTTAACTTCAGGGAAACACGTCCTTCCGAATCAGGTTGGTTGCCTGAATTCAGTTAAGTTTCAGTCTCAAGGATGACTAAAATCACCTTGATTTCAGTATGTTATATCCGTATATGGGCTGTAACACAAGGGGACGGAGTCCATTCATCAACCGCTTAAGCTAGAGTCAAAACCATCTCACCTCACTCAAGAAATGGACCTAAACGACATAACCTACAAGATCAATGGCGCAGTCTTTGAGGTGAATCGCGAAGCGATGGCTGTTTTTGGCTCCTCAAGTCGAGGAGGCAAAAGTCTGCCTGCCCCGTGGAATTGAGTCCCCTTAAAGGGGTATTCCAGTGGGGAGTCCGTCTGTGTGGGTCGAGTGAGTAAAACGAGCGGGTGGTTTGAATCCCATTTAGTCGTATACATTCTGAACGAAGTGAGTCCCGCATAACAAGACAGGCGCGCGAGAGACAATTGGGAGGTGTTTCTTAACTCGACTTCCAAAACGTAAAAGGTGGACAACTCTATGGAAAACTCACTCAAGACGCTGACTATTCAAGAAGTTAGCCAAAGACTAGGTGTGTCGAGACACACCCTGCGTTTCTGGGAAAAAGCACTCTCCGGTGTCATCGTTCCTCTCCGAACCAAAGGTGGACAGAGGCGCTACACATTTGAGCACCTCTTTGTCATTGACGAAATCAAAAGATTAAAAGCAAAAGGGCTTAGCCTTATCAATATCAGGAAAGAATTGGACAAACGCTACAACTCTCATGGTAAGACGTCAGATCCGGAAAACATAGACCACTTGGCCAATCGAATAGCTGATTTGGTAAAATCCACCATTCACCATTTTCTTGAAGAAAAAAGCTGAAAGGGAGTCCACTCGAACGGGGCGCATAGGGCATGGCGCAAAATCCATAGAGTAAAATGTATAGAGCATGGAGCAAAGCATATAGCGGACAGTCAAAATGCAAAAAATGGGAGGAGAAAGGATAGCCAAGTTTAGATTTCAGGATTTGAAGATCTGGCATCTGGCAATTGAAATTGCCAATGAGTTATTCGGTATTGCGGATGAGCTTGAACAGAAAAAGCTATACCGTTTTGCAGAGCAACTCAGAGCGGCAGGCATGTCCATGTCTAACAACATTGCAGAAGGTTCAGGCTCAGATTCAAATATAGATTTCAGCAACTTCTTAAATATCGCACGAAGATCCACCTTCGAAAATGCAAACATTCTCATTCTATTGGAAATGAGAAGCTTGATAGCAAAAGACACCTTAGAAGATCTCCTTGATCGTCTAGATTATTTATGTCGTCAAATCACTAAGTTTCAAAGGACACTTATTTAGCCTTACGCTTTGCGCCATGCGCTCTGCGCTATGCGTTTCTATTAAACGGAGTAATCTATGCAATCATTTGAAATTACAAAATATGTCGACATGGCCTTGCGTCGAAAGTACTGGATAATAATCTCAGTGTTACTCACCCTTTTGGCCGGCTTGTTCTATGGATTAGCAACCCCTAAGATGTACCAAGGGGAAACTCTAATTCTCGTCGTTCCACAAAAGGTTCCGAACAACTATGTGCAGTCAATTGTCAGTGAGAGTATACAAGAAAGATTGCAGACGATACGGCAGCAAGTGACCAGCCGCACAAATCTGGAAAAAATAATCGACGAAAATCAACTGTTCAAGGACCTCGATGAAAGAAACGTCAGTGTACAGGACAAGGTCGATCTCTTCAGAAATAGAATTGGAATTAGCGTGTCGAGAGGAAGCTCCTTCTCGATTTCTTTTCAATATGAAGATCCCAGGAAAGCCATGGATATTACCAATAGACTGGCCTCGAATTTCATAACCGAGAACTTGAAGATCAGAGAAAGCCAGGCTATAGGCACGTCGGAATTTCTGGGTGATGAACTTGAATCGGTCAAAAAAGATCTCCTGGAACAAGAAGACGCATTGAAGAATTATAGGGAACGCTATATGGGGGGACTGCCTGAACAACTGGATACAAACCTGAGCATCCTTGGGCGGCTTCAAGGGCAGTTGGAGCAATTGCAGAGTAATCTGAGGGATGCGGAAAACAGGAAAATCATCGCACGAGCCGAACTTGTAGAGCAGTCAAATATGAGGGTCGCGAACTCGCATTCTTCATCAGGTCAAGGGCAAGTGAGGGATATTCCTTCCCTGAGGAATGAATTAATGTCGCTGGAAACCAGATACACCAGCAAACACCCTGATGTCATCCGGCTCAGAGAAACCATCGCAAGCCTTGAACACGATATCTCTGAGAATGAAACAGAACAGGCTACGGAGGGAGAAGCTTCACTTCCCGTTGGGATAAACCCTGTGTTTAGGGACCAATTACGGGATATTGAAGTGGAAATATCGGGATTGAATGTCGAGATCGAAAAGATAAAGGCTCAGATAACATGGTACCAGGTGAAAGTAGAAGAAACCCCGAAGAGAGAGCAGGAATTACTCTCTTTGAACCGTGATTACGCTAATGTAAATGAACTCTATAATTCTTTGCTAAGCAGAAAACTAGAGGCCGAGATTGCGGTAAGCATGGAAAAGAAGCAGAAGGGGGAACAATTCAGAGTCATTGATCCCGCAAAACTTCCGGAGCGACCCATAAGACCGAACATCCGTAAGATACTACTTATAGCTCTCGCCCTTGGACTTGGGGTGGGAGGTGGAGCGGTGTATTTACTGGAGATGATGGACACAACTTATAGGGCCCCAGAAGAAATGGAACAGGAACTCCAAGTCCCTGTGTTAGTGAGTATGCCTTTTGTCTTTACAGGAAATGAGCTTAAGAATCAGAAAAGAAAAGAAATAATAAAGGCAGCCTCTGTATCTGTTGGCTTTGCCCTCTGTGCCGTCGGCATTGTTCTAGCCATAAAGGGTGTAGATAAGACCCTGGAGTACTTCACAAGCTTTTTTGATAAAATATGAGGCTTCTTTCACCACTCGTTCGCTTTCCATCCTCCGTAGCAGGCTACTGCGGAGGACAAGGAGTCTGATGTCATAGAATTTTCCCTGAGAATGGGAAAATACTATCTAACAAGCCCTGCGGGCAGCAGGCGCAATTGTAACATAGGAGATATTCTTATCAGAGTATCCATCTCAAAGAGCTGGGGACCCACCAGGGCAGAGTCTTTCTTTGGTCGATTGCTATCCCTCTATCGGCCAAAAGAGAACACTCTCTCTGTATGCCCTGTGTCTCTGTGGTGACCCATTTATTAGATGTACACAGAATTCTACGGTCTAAACGAAAAACCATTCAACCTCACCCCTTCACCTCGATTTCTCTATTTGAGTGAAGGCCATAAGGAGGCCCTTGCCCTTTTAAAGTACGGCGTTTTGGAACGACAGGGATTTATCCTGTTGACAGGTGAAGTAGGCACGGGAAAGACGACGATGGTTCGCACCCTCCTGGACAGTCTTGATGACTCCATCAAATATGTTCATCTCTCCAATCCCCTTCTTTCAAAAAAAGATCTCTTCATCTATTTGGCGCTTTCGGTCTTCAGAGAAGGTGCCCACTTTCGGTCTAAGACACATTTTCTATTGGCTTTTCAGGATTTCTTGACACAGGAACTCAAGAACAAAACCAACTTCAATTTGATCATTGACGAAGCACATAAACTCTCTTTCGATCTTTTGGAAGAGATCCGACTCCTTTCAAATATGGAGACAGGTGAAGAAAAATTGATCAATATTTTTCTGGTGGGCCAGCCGGAACTCAACGAGAAATTGAATAAGCCTCTTTGCCGCTCGCTCCTTCAACGCATCAGCATTCGTCACCATATCCCTCCACTTGACCAGGAAGAAACCAGGGATTATATGGCGACTCGAATGAAAGTGGCAGGCGCAAGAAGAGAAGACGATATTTTCTCCAAGGATGCTGTAGAGGCTTTGTATCTTTTTTCCCACGGATACCCAAGAGAGATCAATGTTCTGGCCGACAATGCAATGCTTCTTGGATACGCAAAAGGAACAAGAAAGATCACACAGGCAATGATAAGAGAGTGTTATGAAGATCTACAGCTTGTGGGATCTATTACAAAAAAGGACCTGCAGGAGACGATTTCTCTTGAAATTAGAGAACCCAAGACCTCCCAAGGAACAAAATGGAAGTGGGGTTTGGCCTCGGTCGTGTTCGTGGCAATTCTTGCCGGTGCTTTGGCCCTTTTTGGCCAAAGAACGGTCACTCAATGGGTTTCAACCAGACTGCCTGTTTTTAAGGGCATAACAGAGGAAGTTACAGAAGAATCTGCACCAGCAAAACAAGATGAGGTAGACGAGGAAGAACGAACAAAGGCACAAACGGAGACAAAGGGACAGGAAAAACCGAGTCATATAAATGTCGAGGAGAATAATGTAAGCAAAACAGGCATAGAGGAAGCACATTCCACAGAAAATCCTGTGAAAGAGACACTTCTAGGGGAAGATTCAAAATTCATTGAACCCATCAACCGGGAATACCTTATTCAGGAACAAGAAAAGTCTTCTGAAACAACTATGATCGTCAAGGAAGGCGATACCCTGACGATTCTTGCTTTAGCTGTTTATGGACAGGCCGATAAGAATATTCTAAAAATCATTCAGGATAATAACCCCGAAATCGAGGATATCGATTGGATTGATGTGGGTCAGGAAATCACTTTCCCTTCTTTGGCATTGCCGGCAAGAAAGGCCCCGGTGTTTACGGTTCATATTGCCTCCTATAAGCCCTTTGAGCCAGCCTTCGAGTCCTTTCAAAGACTGCTGAATGCGGGCTATGAAGCTTACATGATGCCTGCGAAACATCCTGACAAAGGAAAGATCTTCAGATTGACCCTCGGCATGTTTCCCAGCCAAGCAGAAGCCGAGAAGTACGCGGCAACGGTCCTAGATCAAGGCATCTCTGATTATGCGGTGCCTATGCAGTTGGAGATGAAGTAAGAAAACAAGCGATCAGCTGTCAGCAATCAACGAATAGCTTACTGATGATAATAGACTCTGTTGTCTCCACAGTATGGAGAGCTCAGTATGAAAGATTTTAGAAACTTGAAGGTATGGGAAAAGAACCATCATTTAACATTAGAGGTATACAGAATTTCGGAGAAATTTCCAAAAGAAGAAATGTATGGACTCAGAAGCCAGATACGCAGATCGTACTCGTCTATTCCAACTAATATTTCTGAAGGATGTGGAAGAGATAGTGAAGCGGAATTAACACGTTTTCTTCGCATTGCCATGGGGTCAGCAAGTGAACTAGAGTATCTTCTCCTTTTATCGAACCATCTCGATATGATAGGAGATCCAGACTATGAAGTTTTGTCGAACGATACTGTTGAGATTAAAAAGATGCTCACTTCACTCATTAGGAGCATCAAAGATAGCTGAAAAGTGAACGCTGACAGCTGATAGCTAATAGCTGAACACTGATAGTTGAAAGCGAAATATTGAGGAGAAATGAATGGGAAAAATTTCGGATGCAATTGAAAGACATCAAAGAGACAAAGAGCTAAAGGTCAAGCTGCTTTTCAGTGATAAGCCTCTGCCGGCAGTATCTGAAGAACCTGAAACGCCTTTGATAAAGAGTAGTCTTCCACGCTATGTCGATCCCAAAATCGTCATGCTTTCGGCTCCTGATTCGGCGGAGGCTGAAAATTTCAAAGTTCTTAGAACACAGCTTCTATTCACCGATGAGGAAAAAAGACCCAGGACGATTATGGTTTCCAGCCTTCTTCCTGGAGAAGGGAAGACATTTGTGTCGACTAACCTGGCAATTAGTTTTGCGCAGGGGATCGATGAATACGTTCTTTTAGTAGACTGTGATTTGCGCCGTCCCCAAGTTCATGAGAAATTAGGGTATAGAAACGTAGATGGTTTGCAAGAATACCTTACAGGAAAAAGAGAGCTCAAAAATCTGATCATCAAAACCCAAATCGACAAGCTGTCTATTCTACCCGCAGGAAAGCGAGCTCCCAATCCGGCGGAGCTGCTTTCCTCTGCTCGTATGAGGACATTCCTGCAAGAGATTAGGGAACGCTATGACGATCGGTTGGTTATTATCGATTCAGGACCTGCTCATATCACGCCTGAAAGCAAAGTTCTTGGCGAGTATGTGGATGGGATTATTCTTGTCGTTATGGCCGGGAAATCCCCGAGAAAGGGGATTCAAAAAGCCATTTATAACCTGGGAAAAGACAAAATCCTAGGAATTGTGTTTAATGGGCATAACCAGCCAACAAAAGGCTACTATAAGTATTACGAAGAGTATTATAGGGAAAGGGAGTGAATGCGCTAGGCCCCGGTCCTTTGGGCCTTGAAGATCGTTCACTTTAGGCCAATCAAATCCAACAACGGCTTCACCACAGAGCCACAGAGAACACAGAGAGACACCATTGTTTATCAGAAATTCTGAGATGGAAGTTCTGATAAAGAAATTTCTCATATTTAAACCGAAACTATCGATGTCTGCTCTCTACCCTCTATCTGTCCTGCCACAGCTTCTAGCGCTCATCCTCCGCAGCCCACTGTCCATAGCAAGCTTTTGCGGAGGACAGGTAGCCTGTCCATCCCCGTAGCATGCTACTGCGGAGGACGGGCTACAGAGTATGGAAAGCGAACGGGTGGTGAATTCGAGTTCACATTCTTTTCCTAGAGCGAAGCGCTCCTTGAATGAAGTGCTCCTCAAATCCAGCAAGACGGTATGCTTCTTGAGCAAATCGCTCTAACCTTTGCGCTATGCTCTTTACTCTTAGCGTTTGACCATGATCCGCTTATTTAAACAATACGTTTCGCCAAGAAGAATTGTCTTTATCCTTGGAGAAGGGGTACTGATATTTTGTGCTGTTGTCCTCGCTTCTTTTTTCCTTTTGGATAACGAGATGGGATCAACCCAGCTTTTAAATGCGATTTGGGCAAAGGTGCTTCTGGTGGCTATTGTTACTCAGATTAGCCTATATTTCAACGATCTCTATGAGTTTAAACCCGGTGATAATCCCGTTGAAATGGCAATACGCCTGGTCCAGTCCATTGGCATTACATCTATTGTTCTGGCCGTCGTCTATTTTCTATTTCCTGAAGTTATCATCGGAAGATGGATCTTTTTCGCAAGTTTGCTTGTCTTGATCCTGTTTCTGGCATCCTGGAGAATCCTGTATGCCTATATCTTAGGGAAGCGTATATTCACAGAGAAAGCATTGCTCATCGGTGATGGCGATCTTGCTATGGATATCATGAAAGAGATCAAAACACGTCGTGAGATTAGCTATGATATAAGATGTCTTATTGCCAAAGAACAGAAAGAAGCCATTCAAGCCCAATTTGATGGAATTCCGATCCGGTATGGGTTTGATGAGATTTGTAATATAGCAGAAGTCGAGCAAGTCTCAAGTATCATTGTGGCGTTGGAACAAAAAAGGGGCGTCATGCCGTATGATGAACTTCTAAACTGCAAAACAAGAGGCATTTCCATCATCGATGGAGAGAGCTTCTATGAAAGAATTACGGGAAAGCTATTAATCGAGAAAATTCATCCCAGTTGGTTCATCTATTCCGACGGGTTTGTGAAATCACCAACCTTAAGAGTCGCGAAGAGGGTGGTTGAATTGATCACATCGGCTATATTGCTTGTAATATTTTCTCCTCTCGTCATTATCCTCGCCGTCGCCGTCAAATTGGATTCAGCAGGACCTCTCCTTTTCTCCCAGGAGAGAGTCGGGGAGGATGGGAAGACAATCAAAATCTTCAAATTTCGCTCCATGATCACCGATGCAGAAAAAGTCACAGGCCCTGTTTGGGCATCAGATGATGACCCCAGAATCACTAGGGTCGGCAAGATAATCCGGAAGCTGCGCCTTGACGAACTGCCTCAACTATTCAATGTTCTTAGGGGTGACATAAGCTTTGTGGGACCCAGGCCCGAACGAGCCTTCTTTGTGGAAAAACTCCTTAAAACGATCCCCTACTACAAGGAAAGATTCACTGTAAAGCCGGGTGTGACTGGTTGGGCCCAGATTAAATATCCCTACGGAGCCACTGAAAAAGACGCTCTAGAAAAACTGAAATATGACCTTTATTACATCAAGAACATGTCCTTAGTTATGGATCTAATGGTTATCTTTCACACAGTGAAAACCGTTCTGCTGGGCAGAGGGTCGAGGTGAGTTTTAGCGCGAGACGCATGGCGCATAGGGTAGAAAGCATAGCGAACGGATAACTCACCGCCCTAGTTGAATAGGGTTCAAATTCCACGGGGCAAGCGGAGGCATCCGCCGTCGCTATAAGCTGTGGCGGGACAAGCAGAGAACACCCAAGTGGAATTGTCAGAGATTCCACGGGGCAGGCAGAGTGAAGGATCTTTTTTGACCGATAGAGAAAAGACAATCGGTCAAAGAAAGCCAATCTCACTGCCCTCCACGGCTCGAGCGAGTAAAGCGAACGGGTGGTGAAGTACCATAGAGGTTTATTATGAATTCAACAAAACCAAATCTGACAATCTGCAACCGATGCATCCTCCCAGTAACTTTCCCAGGGATCAAATTCGATGAAAATGGCATTTGTAACCATTGCAACCGAGACAAATCCACAGAATCTGAAAAGGCATCAAGAAAGAGTGATTACCAGGAACGCCTTGACAATCTAATCGGAGATACCAGAGGATCCGCACCAACCTACGACGCGATCATGGCATACAGTGGAGGAAAGGATTCAAGCTATACTCTGAAAATCTTAAGGGAAAAATACGATCTTCGGATACTGGCTTTCACTTTTGACAATCATTTTGTTTCTCCTTTTGCCTGGAAGAATATTGAAAAGATGACCGATGTCCTCGGGGGCGACCTGATTCGATTCAGGCCCCCGTGGCTCGACATGAAGAGGCTGTTCTCTCTTTGCGGCAAGGAAGATATATTCTCAAAACCCACTCTACTTCGCGCAAGCTCAGTTTGTACCGCCTGCATTGGTCTGGTAAAAAGCCTCGTCCTTAAGACGGCTCTAGAGATGTCGATTCCCTTAGTGGCCTTTGGGTGGTCTCCGGGGCAGGCCCCTATTCAGTCCGCCATTATGAAGACCAATTCTACGCTGACCCGTCAAAATCAATCAGCCTTTAAAAAAGCATTTCCTCCCGATCTCATCCGGGCCATGGAGCAATACCTTATACCAGAGTCCTATTATAAAACACTCAAGGATCGGTTCCCCCTCAATATTCATCCCCTGGCTTTTTTCGACTATGATGAGCGAAACATCATAAGCGAACTGGCGGGCTTGGGGTGGGAGACCCCCTCAGATACAGATACAAACTCGAGTAATTGCCTGCTAAACGCATTCGCGAATCATCGCCACCTTGAACGGCATAAGTTCCATCCGTACGTGTGGGAAATCGCCAACATGGTGAGGCAGGGCGTCATGGGTCGTAATGAAGGCATCGAGAAGATCTATACCGATCAAAACGAACAAATGGTCGAATATGCCAGGAAAAAACTGGAAGCGTAATTAGCCACTTTTTTCTCACCACCCGTTCGCTGCGCTCCCTAGGCACAGAGTACACAGTGAAACAGACACTAAGGTGTAATAGACAAAATTGGCTTGAAGGCCCTCCCGATGGGAGGCCGGATGAATCCGGGTCAATGAGGAGCGCATGACAGGAAAACAAACAAGCCCTCCAGAGGAGGGTAAACCTGTTTGTCTTTCTGTCAATGCTCCCCATATAGCCTTTAAGCCATTTCTACTCAGTGTTCTTTGAGAGCTCGAGTGCGCCCGAGCGGAGTCAAGGGGGAACGGGCGAGAGATAGTATGTGATTAGAAGAAAACACTTTCAATGTACTCCGTGCCTCAAGCGGAGCGGGAGGTGAATAATTGTTTGGAGATTGAAAAAACATGAAAGAACGGATTAGAGGATTTATAGTAGAAAACTTTTTGTTTGGGGAAGATGGAAATCTGAAGGACGACACATCCTTCCTGGATGAAGGGATCATCGATTCAACCGGAATCCTGGAGCTAGTCAGCTTTTTGGAGGAAGAATTTTCAATTACTGTCGAGGATGAGGAGTTGGTGCCGGAAAACCTCGATTCAATCAACAATCTCGTCTCATATCTTGAAAAAAAGACAGCATGAGCCACAGACACGCCTTCGCGTAAAGCTATAGCCCGGCAGGTAGAAACAAACAACTATTGAGTGGTTTGGCTGATTTTGCCTCTCACAAAATCAGCCAAAGATTATGTTACTCTGAGCCCTCTGCCTGTCCCGCCATAGCTTATAGCGACGGCGGAAGGCTCGGATAACCCCGAGCGAAGACGCGGGGGAATGGGCGAGAGATAAAGAGAATTGATGATTTA
>CAZFMX010000060.1:0-20177 GCA_964520425.1 uncultured Desulfobacteraceae bacterium | reverse complement strand
GCGGGCCGCGTCTGGCCTCCGCCAGGACCAGTTGATTATTGATGGTCACAAAGGCCCGCATTACCTGATCTTTACTTTTGCCCACCACTTTTCCAACCAATACCAACAAAGGGAATAGCCAGCGGATGACGACCCCCCGAATACGGCGGTTAAAAAAGAGGTTTTTCCCTCGAAGGATGGTGCAGACCAGGGTCAGGGCCCCCCCGATCATGTATAGGACAGCCCCGGCAAAAATGACGGCCATGACCAGGGGAAGGTATGGGTGGATATTGGCAAACCCTATGTAGGGAACCAAATAGAGCACGACAGCGATACCGACCAAGGCCACGCAGGTGAGTAGGAGCAGTAGGATAAACGTCCACTTGTCGGATCTTTGGTTGTCCCTTCGGTCTTTGTCTGCTTTCACATCTATTCTCTTCAGAGTGTCCAAGCGGCATGCACCATTAATGAGTATCTTAAACCACCCGCTTCGCTTGAGGCATCCGCCGTCGCTAAAGCTTTGGCAGGACAGGCAGAGAACACAGAGGGGGATCTTTTTTCATCGCCGCTGAGCCCCGCTCAGAGAACGATTGAGCGGGATAAAATCCCGTCGATGAAAAATCACTCCATCAGCTAAAGCTGTGATTTCAAAAGCCCAGGCTCTAACAGCCAGAATATAACACCGTATTTCAGTAATGTCTTTACTGCAGGTGAATGGATTTTGCTTTTCGGCGTCTCAGCGAAAAGCAAAATAAATAATCATTTCTCTAAGACCTCTGTGCCTCTGTGGTGATATAACGTTTAGAGTTTTGAACCCTTTTAGGATCACATTCAAGCCACTCCTTTTGGCGGTGGTCGTTGACTACTCCCCCAGGATCGTCCCTTCGGACAATGAGAACCCTCTCAAAAAATCAGAGACCGGAAGTCTCTTTTTCCCGGGATACTGTATTTCTCTAATTCCTACGATCCCTCGGCCGGACTGTACATGAATTTCGTCCTCTTTGCATCTGAGAACGCGACCGGGTATGTCATTTGCTCCATTTTCTTCAATAACGGTGGAAGCGAACAGCTTCACCTTTTCGCCATCCAGGAGGGTGTAGGCCCCGGGGCTGGGGTCCAGAGCCCGGATGAGACAGGATATTTCGCCGGCGGGGAAGGTCCAGTCCACCAGAGTATCTTTCTTTGGAATCTTGGAAGCACAGGTGGCCGCTGAATCATCCTGAGGGATCTCTTTAACAGGCCTATCAGCCATATCAGCCAGACTTTTGATGATCACTTCTCCAGCCAATAGGGCGAGGCGGTCATGGAGTTGACCGGCTGTCTCATCTCTAAGAATCAAGAGTTCCCTCTGATAAAGGATCGGCCCTGTATCCATGCCTTCGTCCATATGCATCACCGTCAGACCGGTCCGGGATTCATTGTTTAGAATGGCCCGCTGTATGGGGGCAGCTCCGCGATACTTCGGTAAAAGGGAGGCGTGGATATTGACGGCTCCCCATTTTGGAATACTGAGAAATTCTTTGCTCAGGATTTGACCAAATGCCACCACGATGATGAGATCCGGTCCCATATTCTGAATATGAGCACAAAACGACGCATCCGAAGCCTTCTCCGGCTGTAAAACATCAATGTCGTGTGTAAGGGCCAGCTCTTTGACCGGTGAAGCCGCGAGCTTTCTCCCCCTCCCCTTGGGCCGATCCGGTTGGGTAACCACGGCGAGAATTTCGTAATCATGAGCAATGAGGGCTTTAAGGGAAGGAAGGGCGAATTCAGGGGTGCCCATGAAGACCAACTTCGGCTGGCCGGGGAATGTGTTATCGTGTAACATATTAATTAGTTGATTAATGATCAGGATCCAAGGATCCAAGGATTCCAGGGGTCAAGGGATTTTCTTTTAGGGTGGCTTTATTAATTCCTCCAGTTGCACTCGAATCCTTGAATCCTTGGGCCCTGAGCCTTACATCTTCTTCCCTTTCAAAGATTCAGCCCCTTTTCATCATCTTCTTCAGCTTTTTGTTATAGAGTGTCCTCTTGAGCGTGCTGATATGGTCAATAAAGAGAACGCCGTTGAGATGGTCGATTTCATGTTGGAGACATCGGGCCAAGAGTCCTTCAGCCTCAATATCCACCGGCTTTCCGTCTTTGTCCACGCCTCGCACTTTGATCCTTTCCTTCCGGCATACGTCAGAGGAGAAGTCGATGACACTCAGACATGCCTCCTCGTGGACAACGTCTCCTTCGGTGAGGACAATCTCCGGATTGATGAGAACCGCAGGATTCGGGCCTGCCTCTGTTTGAGTCACGTCATATACAAGAATCCGTTTGAGTTCCCCTACCTGGTTGGCAGCCAGACCAATCCCCATAGAGGAATACATCGTCTCGCACATATTATCCGCCAAGTTTCGGATTTCCTCGTCTATGTTCTGAATAGGCTCTGCCTTGGCCCTTAGAACGGTGTCAGGGTATGTGAATATCCGCATTTTCTCTGTCCCGGGTATGGGAGTTGTGGTTTTGCAACGTTAAGGTCAATAATGTATAATGATTTATACGATACTAAAACTTGGAGGCAAATAAATCAAGATAGAATAAGAAGAAATCCCCCTTGACATTTTGGCGTCTTATCCCTATCAGTGAACATCATGAAACAGCTCGTAAACTTTCTCTTTGAAGTGGGGATGTTGAAAAAGACGCCCCGAACAGGATACCAATTCCTGGGATCCGGCCGGGAATCCGTTGCCGAACACTCATTTCGGACAGCCGTTATCGGTTATCTTCTCTCTCAACAAGAGCCGGACGCCGACGCATACAAGATCGTCCTGATGTGTCTCTTCCATGATTTCCATGAAGCACGGACAGGAGATCACAATTATGTGAACAAGAAATACGTCAGGGTGGATGAAGATAGGGCTGTCCAGGATCTATCCAAGAATCTCCCTTTTGGGAATGATATCATTTCCCTGACCCGTGAATTCAATGAGGGAGATTCCTTAGAGGCCCGTATTTCAAGGGATGCGGATCAGCTCGATCTGATTCTGGAGCTGAAAGAACAGCAGGATCTGGGAAACAGATCTGCTAAAGATTGGCTGAGCTATACCCTCAAGAGGCTGCAGACAGAGGGCGCAAAAAGGCTGGCCCAAGAGGCGATGAATACCGCATACACGGATTGGTGGTTTGAGAAGAAGAGTGATTGGTGGATAAATGGCCCAGGAGACGATAAGAATAACCCTGTATGATCAGTCACCGTTTCGATACGGAAAAACGATCAAAATTTGTCTAATCGTCTCCTTTCTGTTTCATGCCGTCACTATTTTGGCCTTTCATGATGCTATCCATTTGAATTGGATGGGGGAGGAAACCCGGACCTATAAAGTAGACCTGATCAGGTCCCCGGTGGAAGATCTTGATCCTGATGAAACACCCGGCGCCGATATCTCACAGACAAAGGACGAATCTGAGCCGCCTCCTACTCTTGACCAGGAAACCATATCCCTGGACACAAAGGATAAGAGGTATGTGAGTTATGCGACGTTGATCAAGGGAAGGATAGGCTCTCAGTGGGGATATCCCTCAGCGGCCAGGGACAGGCTCATTGAGGGGGAGCTCATGGTTTTGTTCAGCCTTGTCAAGAAAGGCGAAGTCATTGAAATAAAAGTGATAGATCCTTCGGGATACGCAGTCCTCGATGAAGAGGCCGTCCGGGCCATAAAGGCCGCGGCTCCCTTTCCTCCCTTTCCCGATCATGTGACTGTGAACCGCCTGAATATTCAGGCAAGCTTCGATTATCGACTGACGGGCAACAGGTGATAAAGATCTCAACGCACTCGGCGATGCTGCCAGAAATGGGAAGTGTCAGGGTGATGGTAAGTTCATTTCACGGCTTGACTAAATGGATATGGTGATTATCATTCATCTAACGTAAGTATTTATTTTTTATAATAAAAGAGTTGTCCCATTTTCTAATTGATCCCAAGGCCAATTAAAAAGAGGTCGTCTCCGGTTTCTTTGGTTATACGTAACACTAAGAAGTTTGGGGGGCGGACGAGATCGGGAGAAAATTCGAAAATAATTATACGAGAACGCCATGTCAGGAAAAGACTACTATAAAATTTTAGGTGTTGCCAAATCAGCCTCCGGCGAAGAGATCAAAAAGGCCTATCGGAAACTGGCCCTTAAATACCATCCCGACCGGAATAAAGGGGATAAGGCTGCTGAGGAAAAATTTAAAGAAATCAGCGAGGCCTATGCTGTTTTAAGTGATTCGGGGAAGAAAAAACAGTATGACATGTTTGGCGCGGATGGTTTTCAGCAACGGTATACCCAGGATGATATCTTCCGGGATGTTGATTTTGGCAGTATTTTCAGAGAGTTTGGATTTGGCGGCGGCGGGAGAGGTGGTCCTCATATTTTCAGTCAGATATTCGGAGGAACCGGCGGGAGGCCCCAATACGGGCGAGGCGGTCCCTTCGGAGGCGGGCAGCCCCGGGGTGTAAAGGGTCAAGATCTGATATATGAATTGCCCGTGACTCTGGAAGAGGTTGTGAACACAACTGAGAAAGTCATAGCGTATCAAGTCGATAGCCGCCAGGAGAAGATCTCAACCAAGATTCCGGCGGGAATCTCTACAGGAAAGAAGTTGAGACTCGCCGGAAAAGGGAACCCTGGGGCCTATGGAGGCCCCAATGGGGATCTTTACGTGCAGATCAAAGTGCTTGAACATCCGCTGTTTAAAAGAGAGGGAGATGATCTCATTTCGGTCAAAAAGATCAAGTTCTCAGATGCTCTCCTGGGGACAGAACTTGATGTTCCCACGATTGATAAGAAGACCATGCGAATAAAGATCCCTGCCGGAACTCAGAATAATGCCAAGTTCAGGCTAAAGGGCCAGGGTATGCCCCATATGGACAAGAAGGGACGGGGTGATGCCTATGTTCAGGTGACTGTCGAAGTTCCAAAGAAGCTGGATAAGAAGCAGAAGGCATTGGCTGAAGAATTGAGAGAAGTTGGATTATAGAGTGAAAGCCTTATGCGTCTTTTCAGGAGGGCTGGACAGTCTACTGGCTTCAGAAATCATACGGGCCCAGGGCGTTGAAGTCCTGGCCCTTTTTTTCGAGACCCCTTTTTTTTCTTCAGCAAGGGCCAGGAAATCGGCCGCTGCTGTCAATCTACCCATCAAAATCATTGACATTACAGATCGGCATCTCAGCATGCTGCAAGATCCGAAACATGGTTTCGGCGCGTATATGAATCCATGCATAGACTGTCATGCCCTCATGATCCGCATCACAGGGGAAATGCTCCAAGAAGAGGGGGCGAGCTTTGCCATCACCGGTGAAGTTGTCGGTCAGCGCCCCATGTCCCAGAACATAAAGGCCTTATCCATGGTAGAGTGTGAGAGTGGGCTCCAAGGTCTGCTCCTGAGGCCATTGTCGGCAAAGAGACTTCGGCCGACAATCCCCGAGGAAAGGGGGTGGGTTCAAAGGGAGAAGCTGATGGGTTTCTCCGGCCGGTCTCGAAAACCGCAGATGGAGCTTGCTGAAAAACTTCATATCAAGGAATACCCTTCTCCGGCAGGGGGGTGTCTGCTGACCGACGAAGTGTTTTCACGCCGTCTAAAGGACCTCTTTTCTGCAAGACCCGAATTTGAAGTGAGGGAGATTGAACTGCTTAAAGTCGGTCGGCATTTTCGTCTGGGTCCAAATACAAAACTCGTTGTGGGGAGAAACAAGAAGGAAAACCAGACCATCCAGACCTTGTGGAAAGATAGTGATCTTTTGCTAAACACCATGTCTGTTCCGGGCCCCACGGTGCTTGTTTCAGGAGATGTGTCCCCTGAACTGACCGATTTGGCAGCCTCCGTGACCGTTTCTTACAGCGATGCGAAAAATGATGAACTCACGAAGGTTTCATTAAAGGGGCAGGGAGTGGACGAGGAGAGAATGGTCAAGGGACGGGATAAGGGTGAATTCAGGGATTATATGATATGAAGGCTCAAGGCTGAGGGCTGAAAGCTGAAAGCTGATAGCTAAAGGTCAGAGCCTGAGAAGCCTAGCAATAAAGGGTTTTTTGTTCATTTCTTCGATCTTCTTTTCCATTTCATCAATTCGTCTTTGATAGGCATCTATTTCTGCCTGGGCAGATAAAGCCTGTTCATTGGTTTCATGGATCTCCAGGGTTAGGTCCAATACTCTGGCCTTTTCCTGGCGACTTGAATCACCTTCTCCTATCATATCTAATTCCTTGTTGATTCTCTCTATTTCAGCATCGGCGTTTGAGAGAATGGCCAGCTGTCCCTGAATATGACTTCGGTATTGACTGATCTTATTGAGCAGATCTTTCTGGGAATCCATGCTTAGAAACAGAGAGGCAAAGACGACGAGCAAAATCGAGACCGCTACGGCCACGACTCTGACCGTTAGGGTGGAGAGAGTAAAGAGCTGATGCCCGATGGATTTGATCCATCGCGTGAGCGTCAGAACAGATTCGTCGGCCTTTGAGTAAGTGCCGACATCTCCTTCCACCTGGGTTTTTATTTCGTCCAGGGCGTGTTCCATGACGTTGACAACATTCTCCAAATCCAACCCTAACGCTCCGGTTCGGCATTTTTTGAGTGTCTCTTTGTCGGGCTCCTGCAATTGCCGGACGACTCCTTGAAAATTCGCAATGACTTGATCAGTGTCCACTTCCTTTATGAATTGGCCTGGAAACTTTTGCTTTAGATAAGAGATATCAGTTTTGAGTTCTTCAAGATGGTTGCCGATAGCGAGACCGACTTTTTGCAGATAAACCTCTTCACAAAGATGGGTGTTTGCCATGTTCAGCAAAAGGGCCATGTCCCTGATGCCATGCAGGCCTCTAGGCGTTTTATGGGGTTTTGCCGCCATGCTTCTTTTGCCTTTGCCCGAACCGCTTCTCCAACTCTTCAAATAATCTTTAATTATATCATAGTGATAAACAGCTTACTACCATTCTTTAAAAAAAGAGAAAAGGAGAAAAAGATTAGTTCTTCAGGTTAATGAATACTCTCATTCTAAGACCTTTCTAGTTCTGGGAAGGGTCATGGTCTCTTTTCAGAGTGACTGTCGGGAGGCCTTCGTTATTTCAGGATGTTAGAGAATGGGGGACCCCCTGGCCTCGAGCGAAAGCGAGGGGAACAGCGGAGGGGGGAGGCTTCACCCGGCTCTAACATTCTGAAATGACCAGGCCGGGAGACTCGGAATCGGAGAAAAGATACCATGACCCGTATACCTCTAGCATTATCTTTGAGTATATTCTCCTTTTCATCGTATCCATTAACCGGAAGAACAAAAAAGAGTCCCCTGCACTTTTCTGCAGAGGACTCTGAAGACAATCGTGTTCTCAGGTCCAACTGAATCCTCCATCTTCGGTAGTGAATCCGGAATAATTCTTCCATTTCCGGCGAGAAAAGGAAGGGCACATCGCAAGGGAGTATTGCTCTAGGGGCAAAGGCTTTTCTTTCGTTACGAGGCTCCCGGGCTGGTCTTTTCTAAGACTTATCTGCGAGGGAAACTTGCTCCCTCCGCTGTTCTCCCGCTCCTTCGAAGCGGGAGCCAGGGCTTCCCCCACAGATAAGTCGTGAAAAGACGGCGCCCTCCCACCAGTCACTTCAGAAAAGCCTTTGTCCCTAGGACCCTCTTCGATGGGGCTCCCGAGGATTCACGCTTTGTGTGAGTCCTCACTCTCCATAGGCTCTAATCCAGCTTGACATCACACCTAAGACAACGTGCACACTCCTTCTTGGCCGTCTCTTCATCATACCCGGTTTCCACTTCTGCGGCGAATTTTTTGATCCGCTCCACGGGATTAAGTTTGGGCATCTCGGCCCTGGGCTGCTTGATGACTTCCTCAGGCACTTTCATGGTCACGTTGATGGTCTCCACATATTCCTGGTGAGGCTTATCCCCCCTCTTCTTTGCCAGGTATTTGTCTATCTCTACTGCGGCTCGCTTGCCGTGTGCCAAGGCGTCCACAACCCGGGCCGGTCCAGTGACGGCATCTCCCCCTGCAAAGATGCCGGGGACGTTGGTGATCAGAGTATGACGGTTTATACTGATGGTGTTCCACTTGGTGACAAGGGATCCCGTAAAATCGAGGTCCGGGGCCTGGCCAATGGCGGAAAATACCGTGTCATATTCTTCACTGATGACGCAGCCGTCGATGGGGACCGGTCTTCGCCGTCCGCTGCGATCGAAATCCTTGAGTTCACATTCATCCAGTTCAAGAATCAGCTTGCCGTTGCTCTGGGTTATGCCTTTGGGAGCCACAAGCTCTTTGAGCTTGATACCCTCAGCCAGGGCATCCACAACCTCCTCTTCATCAGCGGGCATGTCTTTTCTCGATCGCCTGTAGGCAATGGTCACATCCGCCCCCAACCTTCGGCAGATCCTGGCGACGTCGATGGCCACATTTCCGCCACCCATGACGACCACCTTTTTCCCGGGATCCGGAGCAGTTCCCAATTCGATACCTCTCAGAAATTCCGCACCTCCTATTACACCGGGCAGGTCATCTCCGGGAATGCGGATGGGCAGGCTCTTATGGGCGCCCAGGGCGACAAAGATCGCGTCAAAGTCCTTTTGGAGCTGTTCCAGGGAGACGTCACGTCCCACCCTGGTGTTTGTCCTGACTTCGACACCTACATCCAGAATGAAGTTGATCTCCTGATCCAGGATATCCCTGGGGAGACGATAAGCCGGTATCCCGTAACGAAGCATGCCGCCCAAATGAGGAAGCTCTTCAAAGATCGTGGGATTGTATCCCATCAAGGCCAGCTGGTAGGCGGCGGCGAGACCCCCAGGGCCTCCTCCGATAATGGCTATCTTTTCCTCCTTTGCCGAACCCTTCTTGACCGGCACGGTAAATCCCTTCTTATTGGCCATGTCCGCTGCGAATCGCTTGATTTTGGGGATGCTCAAGGGTTCATCGGTTTGTCCTCTGAGACAGACTTCAGTGCACGGATGGGTGCAGACTCGACCACAGACTCCAGGAAGGGGATTTGCCTGATAAATCAGAGAGATGGCCTCTTCATAGCGCCCCTCTCCAACGAGAGAGAGGTAGCCGGGGACATCTTGACTGATAGGACAGGCATTAATGCATTTGGCCCTGTAAAGGTCTGAGCAGACCCCTGCCTCGCAGTGCTTATCAAGGATGTGGTCTTCAAATTCGTGGCGGAAGTATCTCAGAGTGGAAAGGACCGGGTTGGGAGCGGTTTGACCGAGACCGCAAAGGGCCGAATCCTTGATAAAATAGCACAGCTCCTCCAGCTTGTCGATATCCTCCATCTCCCCTTTCCCCTGGGTGATTCGATTAAGGATTTCCAGCATCCGCCCGGTGCCTTCACGACATGGCGTACACTTGCCGCAGGATTCTTCCTGGCAGAAGTCAATAAAAAACCGGGCCATATCCACCATGCAGGATGTTTCGTCCATCACGATCATGCCGCCTGACCCCATGATGGCGCCCACTTTCGCGATCTCCTCATAATCCGTCGGTGTATCCAGCAGATACCCTGGAATGCATCCACCGGACGGCCCCCCCAATTGTACGGCCTTAAAGGACCTGTCATTAGAAATGCCACCACCGATCTCATAGATGATGTTCTTTAACGTGGTCCCCATGGGCACTTCGACAAGGCCGATGTTGTTGACGGCCCCTGTCAGGGCGAAAACCTTGGTTCCTTTGCTGCCTTCCGTCCCCAAGCTGGCATACCATTCTCCCCCTCTTAGGACAATTTGGGGAATATTGGCCAGTGTTTCCACATTATTGAGTACGCTGGGTTTCTTCCACAATCCGGCGACCGCGGGAAAGGGAGGCCGCGGTCGGGGCATTCCCCTTTTCCCCTCAATGGAGTGCATAAGCGCGGTCTCCTCACCACAGACAAAGGCGCCGGCACCCTGATAGACCTCAAGGTCAAAGTCAAAACCCGTACCGAGGATATCTTTGCCCAAGAGTCCGTATTCCCTGGCCTGAGTAATCGCAATATCCAGGCGTCGAAGGGCCAAGGGATATTCTGCCCGGCAGTAGATGTATCCCTGATGGGCACCGATAGCCTTAGCCGCGATGATCATGCCTTCCACCACGGCGTGGGGATCTGCTTCCAGGACACTTCTGTCCATGAACGCGCCGGGATCACCTTCGTCTGCGTTGCAGAGGACGTATTTGACATCTCCCACCGACTTATTGGCAAATTCCCATTTCATTCCCGTGGGAAAACCGGCGCCGCCTCGGCCCCTGATCCCCGACGTCTTGATCTCATGAAGGACCTCTTCAGGTGTCATATCCTGCAGCGCCTTGGCCGCTGCAAGATATCCGTCCTGAGCGATGTACTCATCAATGCTCTCGGCGTCCACCTTCCCCTTGTTCCTCAAGACACGTAAGACCTGTTTTGAGAAAAAAGGAATATCATCCAGACTGGGAATGGTCTCGGCAGAGGCCGGCTCTTTGTAAAACAGCCGTTCCACCGGTCTTCCTTTGAGAAAATGCTCTTCTACCAGTTCGGGTATATCTTCCGGCATCAGCTTTTGATAGAAGATGTTGTCGGGCTGGACGACCATCACAGGGCCCTGGGCACAAAACCCATTACATCCTGTGACAATGACCTGAATTTCCCTATGAAGATCTCTTTCAACAATCTCTTTTGTAAGTGCCTCTTTGACTTTAACGGCGCCCGATGCCTCGCACCCTGTGCCGCCACAGATCAGCAGGTGTGATCGATACGAACTCATTCTATGCCTCCTTATTAAACCCCTTGCAGTTCCCGCTTTCAGCGAGAGGCTTCGCAAGGCTTTTATTCATTCTCTTCAGTACCGATTGCTTTTTCAACCTCTTGCCAAAGCAAATTCCGTCTGGACCTCTCCGGCCAGGACATGCCTCTTGAAAACCTGGCGCATCCTATTGGCATCCATATGTTGGTACATGACGGGCTTTTGACCTTCTACTTCAATAGTCACATTCGGTTCGCTGCTGCACATCCCCATGCAGCCGGAATTCAGGATTCGAATATCCTGTCTGTCCGTCTCCGCCATCAGCTCCAAGAGGGCATCCATCACCTCCCTGGCACCGGCCGCGATACCACAGGTCCCCATGTGAACCGTAATCTTTATCTCTGAACCGCCCCCCCGAAGGGCCGTTTCTTTATGGACCTTATCCTTTATTTTTTTTAGCTCTTCAATTGTCAGTTTAGGCATGATGCTCCCTCCTTCTATGTTCTCTCCATCAATTTCTGAATTGATAGAAACGTTTTCTATGTGCCGAAGGATTATGTACGTTTAAGAACCTTGTTCCCCGGTCTTCAGCCCCTCAAGAAACTCTCGAATCGAGCCGACAATGTGCCTCATCACTTCAGGATGATGAATAGGTACGTCATCAAGCTCCTTCTTTATTTGACGCGTGTCCATTTCAAATCTATTCCCATCAACCTCATGGATATAAACGAAATCGACCTCAGGGTGTGTCATGATTAGGCTGGTCAAAGAGCCTGCCATGTCACCCAAAGGGGGTGTATCAATGTGATCCGTTCTAAAGGAGGCATGGACTACGGTTCCTTCCCCCTGTTTTGAGTGAATATCGAACTCGCCGTCACATCTCTTGGCGGATTCCTTGAACAGGGACAGCCCAAGTCCTACCCGCCGCGTCGTGCGTGTGGTGACAAAGGGATCGGTAATCTGCTCAAGCATGCTGTCCGGAATCCCCCGTCCATTGTCTTTGATGGAGATTCGGAGGACTTTTTCTTTGCTGTCTTCCGTGACGGACAGGGTGATCAGACTCGCTTCGGCGTCAAGGCCGTTCTCGATAATATCCATAATATGGAGGGCAATCTCACGCAATCAAGCCCTCCACTCTTCTTCCCGATTCTCCTAAAAGGGCCATTCGCATTTCATCGAAATTCGGACTCTCCATGAGAAACCGGGTGGACACGCGGCCCACATCAGATATGAAATGGGCATCGGAGAAACTCACAACAGAGAATGGTTCCATGCCGGGTATTTCCTGGTCTCCGGCCTTCCATTTGTCGGGACGCGAGATCTCCAGGGCATCCACCTCCAAGTCAGGTGGAATAAAACCCAATTGACTGGGTACGCTGAAACTTGGCCGGTCCACATGACAGGCGATGCTGAGTCCTCCCAACCTGTGTACTTCCCGGATGATATCAGAGAGGCTCAGATCCACAGCCCCGATCAGCAGGCGATCATTGAACCCTTCCACTTCGTCCCACTCGTTTGCCACCACCTGGTCACCAAAAAGTTCCGATCGGTTGGTCCCTTTAAGGTGTTCGTAGACCATCTTCTGCATCAGATAGACCTTTTCCACGCTTTCAAAGATGGCCAGTGAATGGACTTCCTCCACCGAGTTGATTTCCATTCCAGGCAGCACCCGGAGATCGTATCGGGTTGCGGCGCGAATGGATGCCTCCACATTCTCAGCGGAGTTATGGTCACAAATGGCAATGATGTCCAGGCCCCGCTCCACGCTCTTTCCAACCACAGCCTTTGGACTCATATCCAATTCCGCGCACGGCGACAAACAGGTGTGGATGTGGAGATCGGCCTTAAAATGCTTCATTCCTCTGTCTTGCCAATGCCGACATCATAAAGCTGACCGGCCAATTGGTAGGCCGTTGAAGACGACAGCAGGATGGGGAGTCCTTCTTCCTTAGCCTTTGTCTTGGTATCCTCGTCGGGAAGACGTCCGTTCACCAAGATGATGGCGGCAATCTCTCTGAGCACGGCCACCGCCACAATATTCTGGTGGGACTGGATCGTCAACCATACCTGGCCTTCCATAGCGTTGGCCATGACATCGCTCAAGAGGTCTCCACAGTACCCCCCCTTCACCTCTCGATCCAGACCTGTCTCTCCTGTTGCCACATCCAAGTGAAAAAGGCCCTGAATTTCTCTAACATTCACGAGCAACCTCCCTTCGTCGCTGATCCTGCCGGCATACACAATCCTCGAGTCGAGCTATGCCGTCAACCACGTCTTCCGCAAAGGTTCTGCAATCAGGGGAGCCACACGCCCCGCATTCAATCCCCGGTAGTTCTCGTATGAGTGTTTCTACCTTGTTTTGGCGCTCGATATTCTCGGAAATAGAGGGCCGGGGGCTTTGGCTTTCCAGAGGTACCCGTTTCCAATGGCTCTGAAACCATCCATCATTGCATAACTTGAGCACATAGTTATATTTGATCCGCCGCTCCTCACCGAACATGTGGATAAGCTTCTTAAGCAAATGCTTTGCCTGATAGCGATCCGCTACGGTAAAAGGCCCGCCGATACATCCCTCGGTACAGACCCGAAGCTCGAGGAATTCAAAGTCCTCGAGGAGTCCCATCTCCACCTTCTCCAGATAGCGAATGGTCTCATGCAACCCTGACACTGCAAGGCTATGGGCATTGAGCGCGGCGATTTCACCGCCCGACTTGCCCCAGCCCACCCCTACACCTCCGGAGTAATGTAGGACCCTATCCTGTTCCATGGCCTGTTCTTGAGCATTTTTCCTTATGCGTTCATGGATGGCCGAAATTCCAATAGCCCGATCCTTGTTCGATGGATCGTGTAAAGGGTGCTCCATGAGTTGACTCGACATGGCCGGACAGGGTGTAATATGCAGAAGACTGACATCTTCAGGTCGACACTTGTTCTTCTCTGAAAAACGCTTCTTCGCTTCTCTCGTGACGATCTCACGGGGTGTCGCCAGCGGCAGAATATGCTCCAGGAGTGATGGAAACCGATAGGCAATGAGGCGTTCCACCACCGGGCAGATTGCGGAGATCAGCGGGAATCTGGGTTTCGGCTTGTTTCGTTCCTCCCTGATGTACAGCTCTGTTGCAAAATTGTATATCTCGCTGGTATACGACTGGTCATGGACATATCCATATCCCATGGCCCTTAGTCCCAGAAGGATATCATTTGGCAGAAAACCTCTTCCAAACTGGGAATAGAGCACCGAGGAAGGGCTCACCACATAATGTTCCCCATTCTTCAAATCGGAATATGGTGGGGTCACCCCCTTTACCGCTCCTCTAGGGCAGACACGAACACATTCGAGACAATCGACACAAACCCCTTGAATGCAGGCAAGACCGCCTCTGACACGTATGGCTTTGGTTGGACACGCTTTCATGCACAAGACGCAACCATTGCATAGAGTCTCATCAATTTGCACGGATGAACCCCGACTCGGCGTATGAGTGAGTTCAGTCAAAATCTCCCTCCAGTTCGAAACCGATATTCAAAGTCGTCCCCTGTCCCTCCTCTGAATGAACCTCAATGGTATCCGCGCTTTCTTTGATGTTCGGAAGGCCCATTCCTGCCCCGAATCCCATTTCTCTGTGCTTGAGGTTTGCCGTGGAATAGCCCGGTTTGAAGGCCAGTTCAATATCTCTAATTCCCTTCCCTTGATCCGAAAAAACAAGGGTAACGCTTTTCGGGGACACCTTTAATAGCGCTTCCCCATCACCCCCGTGCATCACGACGTTCATCTCAGACTCATAGGCGCATACCGAGATCCTTCGGATGAGAACAGGGTCAAAACCAATGTGCTTCAGAATGCTCTGAATCTCCAGAGATACCTCACCGGCATTGACAAAGTCATTGGCTCTGATCGTGAATCTTCTCTCCAGATCGGGCATATTAGGGGCTGATCTGTTGTCTCTTTCCTTAGACAATTCCTCTAAACCTGTTTCTCGACCCCTCGAAGCCCTTTTCCATAGAGCCTTCCACAGGCCGAAAACATGGTACAAGGAGTAGAAAGCAGGGGTAACCCGTGTTTGCGGGCATGGGCAACAAGAGTTTCGTCCGGCAGTTTTTTCCTGACCAGAATCACAGCCGCTACCCCCACGATGACCGCCGTACGGATGACCTGAATATTGTTCAGGCCTGTGACCAGAACCGTCCCCTGGGTGGCCCCCCTGAGTATGTCGCTCATTAAATCGCCGGCGCAGCAGGCGCTGACGGAGGTATCCAGCTTGTCGTCCCCCGCCTGGACAGTGGCATCCAGCAGATCTCTGATTTCGGATAGCTTCACAGAAGTCATGCATTCACCTTATTCGTATCGTGAAAGGATTTCCGACACGGCATTCGGCTTCATGCTGCCATGGGTCTCTTCGTTTACCACCACAACTGGGGCCAGACCGCAGGCACCCAGACATCGAACCGCTTCCAGAGAGAAACGCCTGTCCTCCGTGGTCTCGCCGACCCTAATACCGAACTCCGTTGATATCTTCTCCATGATCTGCTTGGTCCCCCTTACATAACAGGCGGTTCCGAGACAGACCTTAATGACATTCCTTCCTTTGGGGACCATGGAAAAGAAGGAGTAGAAGGTCACAACACCATATATCGTGCTTCCGGGTATATTGAGTTTTCCGCCAATATAGTCCTGCAATTCGACCGGCAGATATCCTACAATAATCTGACACTCCTCTAATACAGGTATGAGTGCTCCCGGCTTGCCTTTGAATTTCTGGATGACCTCGTCCACTTTTGACATCACTTCAGGTGTAAGGTCCGGATTCAAAGCCTCGAGATCTTGAAATTGGTGCATGGTCTGTTCTCCTTGGTTTACTATTTTAACAAAAGCTTGGTTTGCTCATTTATGATTGAAGCCAAAGGCCATAGAAAAAGAATTCCGTTTCCTCCGGCAGATGATCCCCTTGAACTTCTCAGTCAAGACCGTTTTGAAGACCGGGCCAAAGGCTGGCAGAGTATAACAGATGAAGAGTTTTTTTCAATAGATTTCTGGAGGGATTATCATGGGTAAATCCGGTATATTCAGCCCAAGCGTTCTCCATAGTGAATTACGCAATTCGCTTGCATTTTCAAATAATTAGCGGTAAGAGCCCAATATACGATGAAATTTGTCTCCATTATTTAATGAGTAAGTGTATGGCTCTTCTCCCTGTCGGTCGGGAGGAAGGAGTCAAGGAGTCAAGGATTCGAGGATCCAAGGATTCAAGGATTGCTTTCAAGAGATTTTGACAAAGTTTTATGTATTTTTTCTACTTCCTTTACCTTCGAGAAATGACCGGTTACCTTACAGCCCTCCAAGCACAGCTGATATGTCTTTTTCAGACTTATAATTCTTCGTGATTCTCCGGCATTTCACTTGAACCCTTGAATCCTGGGCCCCTGGAACCCTTTATACATATCGGCCTCTAAATGAGAGATTTTTTCCCTAATGACAAATCTTTACGATGATCCGAAAATGATTTGACAAAATGGCAAGTTGGAACTACAAGAAAAGATTACCTTTTTGGCTGTACGAGAGTGGGTAAACACTCAAAAGACAATGGAGAAGATGGCGAAAGGCAAGAAAAGAGGAAAGATCGTTGTCCATAGAGAGCTGTGCAAGGGGTGCGGCCTCTGTATCGCATTCTGCCCTCAAAATGTGATGGCGGTCTCCGATACCTTGAATCAAATGGGATATTCTCCGGTAAAATGGCTCGAAAAAGGCAACAACGGCAAGGCGTGTGTTGCCTGCGCCACATGCGCCACCATGTGCCCGGATGCTGCAATAGAGGTCTATCGTGAGTGAAAAAGTACTGATGAGAGGATCGCATGTTGTTGCCGAGGCAGCGGTTCGGGCGGGTTGCCGATTCTATGCGGGATATCCCATCACGCCACAGAATGAATTGCCGGAATATATGTCCAATGCCATGGCCGGGTTGGAGAATGGGACCTTTATTCAAGCCGAAAGTGAACTGGCTGCTATCAACATGGTCATTGGAGCTTCTATAGCGGGGGTGCGGGCTATGACCAGTTCATCGAGTCCGGGCATCAGCCTCAAGCAGGAGGGGATCTCTTTTCTGGCCGCTCAGGAATTGCCGGCCGTGATTGTGAATATCATGCGAGGTAGCCCTGGTTTGGGAAATATCGCCCCTTCACAGGGCGATTATTTTCAGGCCACACGGGGAGGAGGCCATGGTGATTATCGCAGCATTGTCTTGGCGCCTGCCTCGGTGCAGGAAATGGCCGATTTGACGCGGAAGGCCTTCGACTATGCAGACCGATATCGGGTACCCGTCATGATCCTCGCGGATGGGATGATGGGCCAGATGATGGAGCCGGTTACATTTCCGGAGAGTATTGATCCCAGAGAACTCCCCCCAAAGCCCTGGATTTTGGATGGGGCCAAGGGACGGCCGAGTCGAATTATCAAGTCTTTGCTTTTGGATCCGTCTGTCGAAGAGGCCCTCAACTGGAAATTGGTGCGTAAACACGAAAGGATCGGCCGGGAGATTAGTGAAGCGGAAATGGACCTCATGGATGATGCCCGTCTTGCGGTCATCGCCTATGGGACCGCGGCCAGGATTGCCAAAGGCGCCATAAAGCGTGTCCGTGAAGCGGGGCTGAAGGTGGGACTTCTTCGGCCTGTGACCCTATGGCCTTTTCCAGATAATATCCTCCAGGGTTTGGACGAATCTGTAGAGGATTTCCTTGTCTTTGAAATGAGTACTGGTCAGATGTTAGAGGACGTAGAGCTTTCGCTGGCCGGCAGGGGGGGGGTCCATTTTTACGGCCGGCCGGGAGGCCCGATTCCCACGCCGGATGAAGTGGCCAAGGTGATCAGCCGCCTTTATCATCGGCAAAAGCTGTAGTTTAAGGATTAAAGGGGTCGATTAGGAGCGCAAATGGCGAAGCAAATCTTCAAGAGGCCAAAGTATCTCAAACAGGCGATTTCCCATTACTGCCCCGGCTGCGGGCATGGCATCATCCACCGTCTTGTGGCAGAGGTCATTGAGGAACTTGATATCGGGGAGAAGACTATCGGGGTGCCGCCGGCCGGTTGTGCGGTATTGGCCTACAACTACTTGGATGTGGACATGGCGGAGGCGGCTCACGGGAGGGCAACGGCGGTTGCCACCGGCATTAAGAGGGTCCTGCCGGACAGAATCGTTTTTGCCTACCAGGGCGATGGAGACAT
Organism: uncultured Desulfobacteraceae bacterium; assembly: GCA_964520425.1. Lineage (GTDB taxonomy): Bacteria > Desulfobacterota > DSM-4660 > Desulfatiglandales > HGW-15 > JAFGFY01. The sequence goes on along the minus strand of CAZFMX010000060.1, from coordinate 2,261 downwards.
TGCCGCTATCGGAACGGCTGAAACGGTTCACGCGGCAAACCGGGGCGAGAATATCACCTGCATATTCGTCAATAATGGCGTCTATGGAATGACCGGAGGACAGATGGCACCCACCACACTTGTGGGTCAATCCTCAACAACCACGCCAGGGGGACGCGATATGACCCGTGACGGCGGCCCTCTTGATCTGAGCGAGATGTTGGCCCTGACTTCGGGTAGTGTCTATATTGAGCGTACAGCCGTCAATTCCCCCAAGAACGTTCGACGGACCAAAAAGGCGATTACCAAGGCCTTTAAGTCACAGATAGCAAATCAAGGGTTTTCTCTAGTGGAGATTCTCTCTCCCTGCCCCACCAATTGGAAGATGTCTCCTGTGGATTCACATAGATGGATTGATGGAGTTGCAGCCACCGTCTTTCCCCTCAAAGTGATCAAGGACAAGACGGAAGAGAGTTAGGAAAAAGGTTCAATCATGCTGAAGAAAACAGTCTTTGCCGGTTTCGGCGGACAAGGAGTCCTTATGATGGGCTATGTCCTCGCCTTCTCTGCCATGAGGGATGGCCTGCAAGTGACATACTTGCCTTCATATGGGGCCGAGGTCCGAGGGGGGACAGCAAATTGTACGGTGGTCGTTTCGGACGAGGAAATCGCATCTCCTGTGACTTCGTCTCCGGATTTCGCCGTCGTCCTGAACAGGCCATCCATGATGAAATATCAGGGATTAATGACAAGCGGCGGGGTGATAATTCTCAATTCGAGTCTCGTGGATATTGATCCTTCAAGGAAGGACCTCGATGTCGTCAAAGTCCCTGCCAATGATATTGCTGCAGAACTGGGCAGCGACCGTACACTGAATATGATTATGCTCGGGGCCTTTGTGGCCAGGACAGGGATTTCCTCGGTGGACTCCGTAATGGATGGATTGGGAGAAATTGTGAAAGGAAAGAAGGCCAGTATCATAGAGTTAAACCGAAAGGGTCTGGAAAGGGGGGCCGCCTACGCCCTTGAAAAACAAAGGATTCAAGGGGTCTAGGATTCGAGGATTCAAGGAAGAAAGGACTACAATCAAGAGAGGAATGAGGTCGCCGGTGTGATCAGAACAACCGTGAAACCGTCTGGAAGACACACTTCGCCTCTCGGCCTCTTGGACCTTTTTTATTGGGAGAAAAGCCTGAAATGAAAACGATCAAGGAAATCGGCCTTGTCGCGGAAAATGGGGCGGATCAGTTGTCCCTGGTTAGTGAGTTGTTCGATGCCAATGGGATACGTGTGATAGGTTTTCATGTGCACAATGAAGAGAAGAAATGTGGACTTCGCATGGTGGTCGATGACCCGGAGAAGGCCGAGAATATCCTGAATACGGCTGGGTATGACCTGCAAGTGACGGATGTCATCGCCTGTGAACTCCCTGATCATCCGGGTGGACTCAACGCCATTTTGAATCCGCTGAAGTCGGCGAACATCGACTTGGACTGCATCTATCCCTGCCTTGGAACAGGGAAGACCACCGTCTTGATTATTGTTACCGGTGCTCTCAAAGAAGCCTTAGGTGTGATGGAAGAGAATTGGATAAGGGTATACGGGAGTGAGTTTTATCACTTCTATTAATAAGGATTCTGCTACAGACGCAAAGGGACTACGGGGGCCTCTTTTCAGAATCACCACCATTTGTTCGGAGATTGTGGAACGGCACCAGGTTTATGCAGGTTCTGGAGAAGCCTTACGGGCAATGCCGCAAGAGCGAAGGGCATTCCTTGTGCCTGTCCTCTGAGACTTGGTCACTTAGTTGTGAACTAAACCCACCGCCTCTGGCGGTGGACGCGGAAAGGTTCTACCGTTCCGGCGAGAAACGAATGGTTTCTTAGTACAAGGAGATAAGCTCAAAGGGCAGAGGCTTTTCTTCCGTTCCGAGGCTCCCGGTCTGGTCTTTTCAATGACTTATCTGCGAGGGAAACTTGCCCCCTCCGCTGTTCTTCCCGTCTCTTTGAGACGGGAAGCCAGGGCTTCCCCCACAGATAAGTCACGAAAAGAAGGCGTCCTCCCGCCAGTCACAACAGAAAAGCCTCTATCCTTTGAGCCCCCTTCGAGGGGGCTGCTTGAGGCTTTCCGCTATGCGGAAAGAGTACTCACTATGTTAGAAATTATTTTTTGACTGGAAACTAAAAGCGTTGTTTTTCTAAACGAGAATGAAGGAGTCGATATAAAACCAATGAAGGATATTACAATTCGAAACTCTACACCAGCCGATTACGAAAACGTAA
>CAZFMX010000059.1:0-20514 GCA_964520425.1 uncultured Desulfobacteraceae bacterium | reverse complement strand
TGCCCTTTGAGCTTATCTCCTTGTACTAAGAAACCATTCGTTTCTCGCCGGAACAGCAGAACCTTTCCGGGTCTACTGCCAGGGGCAAGTGATTCTACTTCACAACTAAATCAAGTCGGGGCTTTCATTCGGGAAATGAATATGTTAACTAAAAGAGATTCTCATACTATCGAGTTGACACCCCACATCATCCTGAAGAGAGGCTACAGTGAAAAAACCTACTCATATCAGTTCATGGGCCATGATTATTGCAGGACTTGTGTTAGTCTTTGTCCTCTTGCCACAGTGCAATCCTCATGAAGAACAGGGAAAGACCATTTTCGTCACCATTGGTACCGGTGGTATCACCGGAGTGTATTACCCTACCGGTGGAAACATTGCAAAAATGATCAACAAGATGAGCAAGAAGTACGAAATCCGTGCCACTTCCGAGGCGACCGGAGGATCGGTTTTCAATATCAACGCCGTCATGGCAGGTGATCTCGAGTTCGGAGTAACGCAATCGGATCGTCAATATCAGGCCTTGAACGGTCTGGCTGAATGGAAGGGAAAAGGCCCTCAGAAGGATCTGCGCGCCGTGTTTTCCATCCATCCGGAAGCGGTGACCCTAGTGGCGGCCGATGACGCGGGAATATCGACCATACATGACCTCAAAAGCAAACGGGTCAATATTGGGAACACGGGATCAGGCCAAAGACAGAACGCCATTGACGCCCTGGAAAATGCAGGAATCGATTTTCGCGAAGACCTCAAAGCGGAAGAGGTTAAAGCAGCGGAGGCCCCCGGTTTGCTTCAGGATGGCCGGATCGACGCCTTCTTCTACACCGTAGGTCATCCAAGCGGAGCCATAAAGGAGGCAACTTCCGGTAGGAGAAAAGTCCACATCATACCCATCATGGATATCCAGGGACTCACGTCAAAATACCCTTATTATATAAAGACCGTTATCCCCATAAAACTCTACCCCGGTGCTTCCAACAAGGAAGATATTGAGACATTCGGTGTGAAGGCGACTTTTGTCACTTCCTCCAAAGTCCCCGATGACATCGTTTATGCCATCACAAAAGAGGTCTTTGATCATTTTGAAGTGTTCAAGACCCTGCATCCCGCCTACGAGATCCTTGACAAAGAAAATATGTTGGAAGGAATGAGCGCGCCTATCCATCCCGGGGCTGTGAGGTATTATAAGGAAGCAGGCTTGATGTAGTCCTACCCGGCTCTTTTTTATCACGAATGAAATGATGAAATCATGATACGAAACGCGGAAGAGCAACGCCTTGAAACAGTAGAAAGAATCATTGATAAGGGAGAAGGCGCCAATAGGACGCTTCATGGAATCCCGAAAGCCCTGGTTTTTTCCGTCGGTGTGCTCTGGTCTCTCTTCCAACTGTCCATCGCCAGTTGGTGGATCGTGGATACGGTGGTTGTGCGGGCCGTTCACCTGGGATTTGGACTGACGTTAGTCTACTTGAACCTTCCGTTGTTAAAGAAAACCCGTGTGGGACTCAAGTTCTTGGCGGTTAGAGATCGCATCCCAGCATTGGATATGATAATCGCAGGTATAGCCTTCCTTTCAGCACTCTATATCGCTTTGGACTATACAGGTATCAGCATCCGCTATGGCTCTCCCATTACACGGGACATCATCCTGGGACTCTTGCTCTTGATCCTGCTTCTTGAGGCATCAAGGCGTGTCATCGGTCCTGCCTTGTCCGTCATTGCATCAGTCTTCTGTGCTTACGCCTTCTTGGGTCCCTACATGCCGGGCATCATCGCTTTCAAAGGCGTTTCCCTGGACCGGTTCATAGGACAAATGACCATGTCCACGGAAGGGATCTATGGGATTCCTTTGGATGTCTCCGCGACGATCGTGTTTTTGTTTGTGCTCTTAGGGTCTTTACTGGACAAAGCCGGAGCGGGGAAATACTTCATTCGGTTGGCCCTCAGCCTCCTGGGTGGCTTCAAAGGGGGCCCTGCCAAGGCTGCAGTCATGGGCAGTGGATTGACAGGCCTTGTTTCCGGCTCCAGTATTGCCAATATCGTCACAACCGGGACGTTCACCATTCCTCTGATGAAAAAGGTCGGATACCCTTCCAAAAAGGCGGCGGCCATCGAGGTGGCAGCCAGCACGGACGGTCAACTGGCCCCTCCGATCATGGGAGCCGCGGCGTTCATTATCGCTGAATATGTCAATGTTCCCTATCTGGAGGTAATCAAGGCGGCAGCCATTCCCGCGTTTGCATCCTATGCCGCCCTCTTCTATATCACACATATCGAGGCGTCAAAATTAGGGTTGCGAGGACTCACACGGGATGAACGACCTCCCTTTTTTGAAACGCTTATGAGTGGAGTCCACTTTCTTGTCCCCATTTTTGTGCTTCTCTATCAGTTGATCATCGCCCGCCACTCACCTGAGATGGCCGCGTTTCATGCAATCTGCGTCATGGCCGTGATCATGCTTTTCCAGCATCCCGTCAAGGCCTATTTTAAAGAACGGCCCCTGGGTCCGGCTTTTATAAAAGGCATTGTGGACATTGCGGAGGCCATGTCACGAGGTGCGCAGAACATGTGCCCTGTCGCCTTGGCCACAGCTTCTGCAGGCATTATCGTTGGTGTGGCCGCCATGGGCCTCGGCGGTCTGATTACTGAAGTGATTGATGTCCTGTCCGGAGGAAATGTCTATCTCCTTCTCCTCATCACGGCCCTTGCCAGCCTCATCATCGGAATGGGACTCCCCACCACGGCGACATACATTGTAATGGCCTCTCTCACGGCGCCGGTTATTGTCAAGTTGGGGGGCGACATGGGATTTGTCGTCCCCCTGATGGCCTCGCATCTTTTCTGCTTCTATTTCGGAATCCTGGCTGATGACACACCCCCTGTGGGTCTGGCAGCCTATGCAGCATCTGCCATTGCCAAATCACCTCCCATTCCCACTGGACTGCAAGGGTTCATGTATGATATTCGAACCGCTATTCTGCCCTTTATGTTTATCTTCAATAGTGATCTGATTCTTTACGGAATAACAAGCTGGTTTCAGGCCCTCCTCATCTTCGCCATGGCCTGTTTGGGAAACTTTGCGTTTGCCTCAGCGACTCAGGGTTGGTTTGTCGCCAGAAACCGGATCTATGATGTCCCCTTACTCTTGAGTGTAACACTCATCCTCATGAGGCCGGATCTCATTGCCCAATGGTTCCACGTGCCCCATGAAAAACGTTATTGGACCTTTCTAATGGGGTTGTTTGTTTTTGGTCTGGTCTATATAATGCAACAAATGAGATCTAAAAAACAGCCATGAAGACAGATATTGAGACAATAGGACTGCCATGCTAATCATCCCCCTTACCGGCAAAATCAGCAAACGAAACCCTCCTCTCATCACCATTGCCATCATTCTGGTCAACTGTTTTGTCTACTTCGGTCTTCAATCAGATGATGGGAAATTGTATTCTGGGGCTATGAAGTTCTATTTTGAGTCGGGACTTGGAAAAATTGAGACCTCAAGATACCAGGCCTACCTGAAAGCCGCATCTGGTGAAAATGATACGACCCTAACACGAGGGGAATTAGATGAAAACGCTCTTATGCGTCTTTGGGCGAAGATGCAACAAGACGATGTCTTCATGAAGAGACTGACGAAAGACGAAATCATTACGCCAACAGATCAGCAGTATGCTGAATGGAAGAACCTTCGCAAAGAATATGAGGGGATGATCTCCGAGATGACAACCCAAGAGTATGGGTATAAACCTGCAGAAAAGAGTGTCATAACCCCCTTCACATACATGTTTCTCCACGGAGGCTTTATGCATCTTCTGGGAAACATGATCTTCCTCTGGCTGGTTGGGTGTGTGCTTGAATTAGGTTGTGGAAGATTATTCTATACTTCACTTTATCTCTTGACAGGGGTTCTTTCGGCTCTGTTCTTTGGTCTAGTCTACACGGACAGTACTGTACCTCTTGTGGGTGCTTCCGGGGCCATCTCCGGGCTCATGGGTGCCTACACGGTATTATACGGAAAAAAGAAGATAAAAGTCTTCTATTCACTGGGTTTCTATTTCAACTATGCCAAGATATCTGCAGTCACTCTCCTCCCCATCTGGATAGCAAAAGAAATTGTTCAGTTATTGTTCAGCGGCGTCAGTCAGGTCGCTTATATGGCACATATCGGCGGTCTGATAAGCGGTTCTGTTTTAGGTTATATCAACCTAAGATTCCTTGGTCGGGTGAGTGACGAGGTATTTGCGGAGGACCCAAAGGAGAAGATCGCCCCTTTGCTTGGGGAGGCGCTGGAGTGTATCGGACGGTTGGATATGCAGGGTGCCCGGTCTCTTCTGGAAGAGGTTCTCAAGCTCGATCCGCACCACCTTAGTGCCTTGACACATCTGTTCAACATCGACAAACTGAAACCGGATGACGACCGTTTTCATAAAACCGCGGCCAAATTGTTTCTCCGACTCATAAAAGACGATCAAGCCTGCGAAACACTCCATAAGGTATATAAAGAATACCGAGCTATTTCAAAGAGAGTGAGGCTCAGCCCTGATCTCCTGCTCCAGATTGCCTCTACCTTCTCATCACATGGGTATATAGCAGAATCAGAGAGAATGATAGCCCTTCTTCTGAAAAGCCGGCCAGAATTTCAAAAACTTCCTACCGGCATACTGAAGCTGGCACAAGCCTATCTTAAAAAAGGGATGAAGGACAAAGGGAAGAAGTGCTTGGTGATCATTCGTCAAAGATATCCGGAATCCTCAGAGGCCCGGATCGCGAGACGTCTATTGAAGACTCTAGGCTAAGACACCTTGATCTGGCTCAGATATCTCTCGACATGCGGGATAATGTCATGACCCGGATACTTCTTAATCACACCTTTTAGAACACGCGCCGCCCTACCGGGATCGTTCAATTTTTCATTAAAGATATTTGAAATAAGGAAATAGGCCTTCGGGACCAAAGGGTTTTGAGGATTTGCCTTGACAAACCGGTCGTATGCCTTGATGGATTCTTTGGGTTTTCCCGACTCATTCAGACTACTGGCTACCTTTATGAGGGTAGCGGGCTCTGGTGAAAATTTGTCGTCCCGGGAAATACATTCTGAATAGACTTCGTTTAGCTTCTCCCTCTGATTCTCTTTTGCCAGAAGATCCAAATAGACCTTACCGTGTTCCAGCATATCCGAAAACTCTTCCCGAACCTTGAGAAGATTATAGTAGCGTTCGGCCAGATTCAGATCTGAAATCACCCCATGTGTCTCACTCTTGATCAAAAGGATCGCATCGTCCAGCTTCCCCTCCTTGATTAGTCGGTCGACCTGGCTGAGGAGTTTGTTCGCCTCACCTTTCTCCGTAGGTTCTTCTTTCGAAGAAAGTTCTTCTTCTGAAAAATCTACATGGTAACCGATCTCTTCATGGTATTGAAAAATGACATACCCCATCAAATGATAGGATATGATCATATAATAGCTTTCCACCACGCTAGTTAAGAACCCGTATAGGATAGGAGGGAGAGAGCCCGCTATATACCGCCCGATCACAGCCGGAGCACCCGCTAAAAGGATAAGAAAGAAATACATCAACAGATAGCTCCACCCTATTCGCCAGGCCATTCCCACAAAGAGTAAAGGATTTATCGACTGTAACAGGCTTTCCGTGCCCACCAGCACGATCACCATCGCAGGAATAAACAAGATCGCGAAACACAGGAATAACCCTCCGAGGATTATCCCGCCCATTTGAGTGATCTTCACGAAAGCAAAAATCAAGACAATAAAAATCAAGACTTGCTTGAAGACAATCGAAAAATCTTCGAGCATAAGGTTTGAGTCTACTTTCGGTGGAGAAAGACTCCCATTCGCCGTGTTTCTTAGGGAAGCAAAGGCATATTTGAAAAAGATGACCGTAACGAGCAGAGTGCCCCATGAACCAATCAACCACAGTTTGGAGAAAATGAGAGAGGCTATGTTTAGGACGATGATCAGCCCAAGGGGGCGAAGATGAACCGGGTAGATAAAGAACTGCGGAAGCCTGTTCCAAAAAGGGACGACTGTATCTTCAAATGCCATCCTGTCCGCTTTAACATTGCATCTAGGACAAAAGTGAAATACATTCTTCTTTCCGTACTGATTGACTATCCGTGTCTCAATACAGTCCGTACAGTAATTGACTTCACAGTTCGGACAGACCCATTGTGCAGGTTGAGTGGGATGGTAGTGGCAAGATGTCTCCATAAGACTCCTTTATACGTCACTTTTTCTTTCCAGGAACCTGGTTTTATATCTAGGCGATCTTCCGCCGATATCAGATGTGTGCAAGGAGGGATGAATATATTATCATATAATGATTTTTCTGATACATCAAATATAATCTTCGCCTTGACATATTTCTCAGGATTTTATATAAGTAGCCATGGTCAGGATGGAACATGATCCTGTTGAGGGACATGGAACCAAAGACCTTTCTCAGATCAAATCCCATGTGAATGATATGTGTGACACCGCTTGGATCTCCAATAAATGGTGACTGGGACGGGGAAAGAATCGTACACATCCTTCTCCCTACGCTTTTCTTACATTATCTCTCGAGTGAGTATATTAAGGAGAAAAGCCCTGCGGTGCTACACGTCAGGGCTTTGTTTCTATGGTCTTATGTCTGTTCATTTATGAGCGTAAGGGGTATAATCCTATGGGAGCCCCGGACTAAAAAGGAGGTTTGAAATGGAGAGAAAGAAAATAACGATCGCGGAGCTGCAGCAAAAAAAGATGGCACGAGAGAAGATTACCATGATGACGTCCTATGACTACCCGACAGGGAGTCTCGTGGACCAAGCTGGGATCGACACGATTCTGGTGGGGGATTCTCTTGGCATGGTGATGCTGGGATATGATTCAACGGTTCCTGTAACCATGGATGAGATGATCCACCACTGTAAAGCGGTCAGCAGAGGGGTCCGTTGCAGCTTCATTATCGGTGATATGCCTTTCATGTCGTACCAGGTCAGCATAGAGCAGGCCATAGAAAATGCTGGGCGATTTATGAAAGAGGGGGCCTGTGATAGTGTCAAACTTGAAGGGGGAAGTGAAATGGCCCCTGTTGTAAAGGCTATTGTTACAGCGGGGATTCCGGTCTGTGGACACATAGGACTCACACCTCAGACTGCGAGCAAATTGAGCGGCTTCAAGGTCCAGGCCAAAGATGCGGAAAGCGCTCAGCAACTCGTGAAATCGGCCAAGGATCTTGAAGAGGCGGGCGCCTTTATGATCGTGCTGGAATGTATTCCGGATATTGTAGCGGCTCGAATTACACGGGGATTGAATATCCCAACCATCGGGATCGGTGCAGGCAAGGACTGTGACGGCCAAGTCCTGGTATATCATGATCTTGTGGGGCTCTTTGAGAGGTTCACCCCAAAGTTCGTCAAGCGGTACATCAATCTCTCGCCCCAGATCAAAGAGGCCCTTGTTCAGTTTAAGAGCGACGTGGAAAAGGGCACTTTTCCAGGGCCGGAGCATATTTTCTCAATGAAACCGGAAGAAGCAGAGAAGATATAGGTGAAGCATTCTTGTAGAGACGGAGGGAAAACCTCATGCACTTCTTGGTTGTCGGTCCGGGGGCCATGGGCTGCCTATTCGCCGCCCGTTTGAAAAAAGCGGGTTACGATGTGACCTTACTGGACTATATCGAGGAAAGGGCCAGGCGAATCAACGATCAGGGTATATTCGTCCAAGGGTTGAGTGAGGAATATAAAATCAAGGTGCCTACAGTGTCAGGTACTTTTCCTACAGAACCTGACCTGGTTCTTATATGCGTCAAATCGTATAAGACACGGGATGCCGCCCTAGCCATAAAGCAAGGCATAGGTCCTAGGACCGTGTTGGTAACACTCCAAAACGGCCTCGGCAATGTGGAGATCTTACAGGAAATCTTCGGAGAAGAGAGGGTGTTGGGCGGTGTGACGGCCGAAGGGGCGACCCTTCTGGGACCAGGAAAGATACGGCATGCGGGCCAGGGAGACACCATTATAGGACCTGGAAAGGATCCGAATGGCCCGGCGGAAAAGCTTGTTTCCGCCTTTAATCGGGCCGGGTTCAATAGCAACTCCGCAGATCATGTGAACGATCTGATCTGGGGAAAACTGATCGTTAATGTCGGCATTAATCCGCTGACTGCCATCATGCGGCTGAAAAACGGCCGTCTTCCCGATTTGCCCGGCACACGCATGATCATGGAAGAAGCCGTCAAAGAGGCCGTCGCCGTGGCCCGGGCAAAAGGGATTGATCTCCCTTACCCGGATCCCCTGGCCCGTGTCATTGAAGTATGTCGCGCCACGGCGGAAAATGTTGCCTCTATGCTTCAGGATGTCCTGAAACAGAGACAGACTGAAATCGACGCAATAAACGGCGCCATTGCGCGGGAAGGTGAAGTGATGAACATACCCACGCCCGTAAACCTTACCCTTACTTCCCTGGTACAGGCCATCCAGGATTCATACGCGGAACGAGTAATAGGGGAAACCTTCGTTGTCTGAGACTTCCCGAGACCTTTGAAAAATGCTCAATTTTGTTTAAGGTCAAGGAAGGCGAAAATCTTAACCCTCCCGATTTTCATCGGGACAGGCATCAATACCTTGAGTATTTCGAGGATTAACCAGCCTAAGGCTGGTTAATATTTGAGCCTGACGTCGCTTGTCCAACCATATCCCTGAAGCCGTTGAAGGGGCGACGGCGGAAGATTGGGTAAAAGAGGGCGTTTTTCAAAGGTCTCGCCCCTTCTGTCGTACCGACCAGGAGTGTCTCCCTCTGACCTAAAACCATCCACTGTTCTTCCGGTTTATGAACACCCCAACTATGAAACCTTTTCTAATCTGGGAAGGATCATGGTGTCTTTTCGGAGTGACTGTGGGGAGGCCTTCGTTATTTCAGGATGTTAGACAATGGGGGACCCCCTGGCCCCGCCTGTCCCGCCATAGTTCTAACGAAGGCGGAAGCGAAGCGAGGGGAACAGCGGAGGGGGGAGGACTCACCCGGCTCTAACATCCTGAAATGACCAGGCCGTGAGACTCGGAATCGGAGAAAAGATGCCATGATCCCTATGCCTTCAGTACCTAGTATTGGACACATTCTCCTTTGAATCGAACTCATTAACTGGAAGAAACCTATCCACTCATTAGTTGTGGAATCGCCTTTTATCAGACTCACGATCCTGTCCTCAATCATGGGCTCTTGCCAAATGGAATACCAGAGATGGGAGCAATGAAATCTCCAGTTCTATGTCATTTGTGAAAAAATTCTTTTGACAGAGGATCTTCTCCTCTGGTAAATTCTTCCTTCAATTTACCGGATGACTGACATACTCACAAAAAGTCAGCAATGGGACGGTACATCAAGAAGCTTTAAACGCGAGGCTGCGAAACTATAGAATCGCCCACGGAGTGGGCAGTTCAAGCCATGGAAAGACAATTCTAAGGACGACGGGATATTTGTCCGCCAAAAGCGAGATCGTCATGACGAAGAATGAGGCGTAACCCAGTCCCGCAAAAGGCGGGTACTTTTTTGAGTCAGTCAATACTACATCGCGGAGGGTCGCAATGTTTGAAATTCTAAAACGGGAAGAGATGGCGGATGGGACGGTAGTTCTGAACGAGATTAGTGCCCCCCAAATCGCCAAGAAGGCAAAACCAGGCCAATTTGTTATCCTCAAAGCCAATGAACAGGGAGAACGCATCCCACTGACAATGGCCGACACGAACGTCAAAAAGGGCACTGTTACAGTTATATACCAGGTTGTCGGCAAGTCCACTGCTCTCTTTAAAAGCCTGCAGGTGGGAGATCACTACCAAGACGTCATCGGCCCCTTGGGTCAACCGACTCACCTGGAAAAGCTGGGGAACGTGGTCTGCGTGGGTGGAGGCACAGGGGTTGCTGTTTTACATCCCATAACCCGTGGTTTAAAGGAACTCGGGAACAATGTAGCGGCCATCATTGGGGCTAGAACCAAGGATCTGCTTATCTTGGAAGACAAGATGAAGGCTGCATCCCATGAACTCCATGTATGCACGGATGATGGATCCTACGGCCACCATGGGTTCGTGACGGATGTGCTCAAAGATATCTTGGAAAGAGACAATGTGGAACTGGTTGTGGGAATCGGTCCAGTGCCTATGATGAAATTTGTGGCCAAACTAACAGCTGACTACAACGTCAAGACTCTGGTTAGCCTGAACGCCATTATGGTGGATGGGACAGGCATGTGTGGCTGTTGTCGAGTGAGCGTAGGAGGGAAGACCCGATTTGCCTGTGTAGACGGCCCCGAATTTGATGGTCATCAGGTGGACTTTGACGAACTAGCCCAACGGCTCGATGCCTATAAGAATGAAGAAAAGCGAGCCTATGAAAAGTATGCGCACGAGTGCAAGCTCTCCCAGAAAGCCTAGGCGATAATATTCTGCTTAGTTTTCAAAAAGTTATCAGCAAATCACTTGTGGAGGATTTGACTATGCCGGAAAAAGCCGGAGAAAATGGAAAAAAACCCAGGCAACCCATGCCTGAACAGAAACCAGAAGTCCGAAAGAGAAATTTTGATGAGGTCCCCCTCGGATTGTCTCCAGAAGTAGCGATGAATGAGGCGGAGAGATGTCTACAGTGTAAAAAGCCCTCCTGTGTTGATGGATGTCCAGTGGCTGTAGATATTCCGGGATTCATTCGGCATATCAAAGATGGCGACAATACGAAAGCCATTCGAAAAATATGGGAAAGAAACTCTCTTCCCGCCGTATGTGGGCGAGTCTGTCCCCAGGAGATACAGTGTGAGGGGAAATGTATCCTGGGAAAAAAAGGGAATCCGGTCGCCATCGGTAACTTGGAGCGTTTCGCGGCTGATCACGAACGGGAGAATGGACAAGGAGAGTTACCCCCCAAGGCTGAACCTACCGGGAAGAAGGTGGCTGTCGTCGGCTCCGGCCCGTCCGGTCTGACTGTCGCTGGCGATCTCATTCTCAAAGGTCATGACGTAACGGTCTTTGAGGCCTTCCACAAACCGGGTGGTGTTCTGGTCTATGGCATCCCTGAATTCAGGCTCCCAAAAGAGATCGTCTATTCTGAGGTGAACTTTCTTGAGCGTTTGGGCGTGAAATTGGAATGTAATATGGTCGTAGGAAGGACCGTATCCGTGAATGAACTGTTCGAGGAAGGCTATGATGCCGTGTACCTTGGCGTGGGTGCAGGCCTTCCAAGATTTCTAAACATTCCGGGTGAAAACCTTATTGGGATATACTCGGCCAACGAGTATTTGACCAGGGCCAATCTGATGAAGGCCTACCTGTTTCCTGAATACGATACCCCCATTGCCTTAGGAAAAGACGTGGCCGTTTTTGGTGCCGGAAACGTGGCCATGGATTCTGCCAGGACAGCCATGCGCTTGGGGGCAGACCGGGTCCGGATAATCTACCGGCGTTCCAGGGAAGAGATGCCTGCCCGGGTGGAAGAGATCCATCACGCTGAGGAAGAGGGAATCGAATTCTTTCTCCTGACCACTCCCACGAAATTTCTGGGAAATGAGAAGGGTCATATCACCGGTGTAGAATGCCTCAAAATGGAACTGGGCGAACCTGATGATTCAGGCAGGCGCCGACCGATACCGGTTGAAGGCTCTGAGTTCCAATTGGAATGTGATCTGGGTGTGATCGCGGTGGGAGCGGGGGCTAACCCCCTGTTGACCGAGTCCACAAAGGACATCAAGCTGAATAAATGGGGAAATATCATCGCGGATCCCCAAACGGGAAAGACCTCGAAAAAGGGGGTTTGGGCCGGTGGAGATATCGTCACAGGTCAAGCCACGGTGATCCTCGCCATGGGGGCTGGTCGAGGGGCCTCTGATTCCATACATGACTACCTTACATGGGGTTGGTAAGATCAGGGGAGTCTGAAAACCTGCTGACGATAGTATTTCAGTTCTTCAATGGACTCCTTGATATCATCCAATGCCAGGTGTGATTTCCGTTTTTCAAAAGTGGGGAGTTGAGGATACCATCTTTTTACCAGCTCCTTGATAGAACTGACGTCAATGATCCGGTAATGGAGGAATGCTTCAAGCCGGGGCATATGCTCGTAGAGAAATCTCCGATCCTGCGCAACGGAATTTCCGCATAAAGGAGACTCGTCTTTGTCGCAGTACTTTGAGAGAAATTCCAGCGTCTTTTCCTCTGCACTCCTGCAGACATCAGGGGAGTTTCTTACCCGATCCAGAAGGCCTGATTGCTCGTGATGGATCCGACTCCAATCCTCCATACGATCAAGAGCTCCCTCTCGCACATTGACGGCGATGTTCGGACCTTCGGCCACGATTTCCAGTTGATCGTCAGTGACCACACTGGCAATCTCAAGGATAACGTGCTCCTCAGGCTTCAACCCTGTCATTTCCAGGTCTATCCAGATGAGCCTACTCGGATGTCCCGCCGACATCGGCATCAGTCTCCTCAGCAATAATGCCATATACATTCCCAGGAGGGGGGGCACCCCTTTTCTCCAAAGGAATCTCGACCTCTTGGTAATGAGGCTTGTCCGTACGGCTATGAGCGACTAATGCCTTGACCACGTCCCAGCTTACTTTTTTCTGCTCTGCTAGTCCTACGATTTCTTCCAAAGCCGAGCGTTTGTCGTAAGAAATAGGCCGATAGGGTCTCATGGAAACAAGAGCGTCATAGACATCGCTGACAGCCACGATCTCCACCATACGGTCATTGAGATCGATGCCTCGGGGGTATCCTGAGCCGTCATTTCTTTCGTGATGATCTCGGGCTACTCTGCCTGCTAGACTGTGAGGATCCTTTTTGTAATAGCTAAGCAACACATACCCTGCAAGTGTGTGATGATCCAAGATCTCCCGCTCAGCCCGTGTCAACGGGCTCCTTTTCTTCAGGATTTTCAAGGGGACAGTTATTTTTCCAAAATCGTGCGCGGGGCCGGCTGCGGATTCTCTGATGCGTTCCCCATAGTCGGGGATGAGGTCGCCTGCTAATAGAGTGGATAGGGCAAAGACATTGAGCAAATGGCTGTAGGTCGTGAAGTCATACTGCTTAAAATAGTCAAGTGACCGCAAAAATGGGAGAACAAACTGTACCTTCTCCATATGTTTCAGGAGCCCGTTAATGTCTTCCTTTTCCGGAAAGATGAGTTGGTAAGGGGGCTGACTGATAAACTTGACGATATCCTTTCTCACTGAACCATGTTCCAAGAGTGGTAGTGTCTGAGAAGGAGTGGCGTGATTTGATGAGATCAGATCTTCCAGAACATCTCCCGAGAGTTCAATGCCAGCGGGAAGAAGCAGTCGATTGTCAATATCATGAACGGGGTAGCTAAGTTTCATGTCAGGGTGTGTTGTGAGTCTTCTTTTGCAGCCAGGTCAAATGGTCGCCTCTACTCGTGCATGCCTAGACTCATTTGAACACTTGAAATGGCTTCTTTATTATAAGTACCTGTTTTTTTGACAAAAAGTATAGTAAATTATTAATAGCTTGTCAATAGTCCTCGGCAATTAAGACCGTTGAGGCCATTCCTCATTGAAATCGACGTTATAACTCGAAACCAGACTGTTCCAATTCCTGAACCTGATGGTATACTCTTGCGTGGTTCCGGGTTAGCTGGAAAGAGAGGCGTAGGTGGGGAGGAGTCTCTAAGGAACATCTTGGAGTCTGATCCCATGAAAAAGCTATCTCCTAAAGGATTCTATTGTACTAAAGGTCCTTTAGGAGATAGCTTTTTCATGGGTGTCGGAATACTGCAAATCTCCTACCATCTTTTCATAGAACGCAAGGCTATGTTCCATTATGGCCGCAAAAAAGGGATTGACCCGGAATGAAGGGTCTTCTATGGTAATGCTCCGGGCGGCAGCCAAACAGAGGGAGGCCAGTTCCCTTTCGTCCAGTTTAAAGAAGACATAACCCATCTCCTCCAACCTCCCTTTCATCCGGAGACATTGTTCTTCAGAATAGATCTCATGGATTGCCTTCTTCTTTACCTCACTGATTTGCTCTCTCTTTTGCGCTTCAGAAACCAGAATACGGCTCTCCCTGGTCTTCTGAATATTCTCTATTACAGGGCCTAATTTCTCCGGATCGATGATCCAGTTTTCCATAAGTTCATGTGCCAGAAGCCTGTTAATAAGGGAATCCGTGAGGATCTCTTCAGAAATGCTATCCGGGGAGATGAAATTAAAAATAGCCGCATTTCCCAGGAAAGAGACATTCTTCAATATCCATGTTCTTAGCTTGAGGTAATCCCCTGCCTGTTGTCCTAGGCTCTGCCCACTCTCTTGGTATGCTCTTTCCAGTATAGTTGCCACATGAGACAAAGAGGTTTCCACGGCATGATTGAAATTTGCGAAAAAGACCTTTTTTAACTCTCTCATTCTTTTCTTACTATATCTTCCGTAGAGAAACTGTTGGATGCCCTTTTCATCGTTAACCACTCCCATTCCCACGTCCACACCCTTGGGAAGATGAGACAACATGATGAAGACTCCTCGACTTCCGTTTCCATCAATAGGACCAAGATAAACGGTTGGTTCAGTCCTTTCTACGCCCTTGAAAAAAATCTGAGAGCCCTTGGAGGGCTCCAATTCCGGGTGAAACAAGCCTTTTTGCTTGAATCTGAATACGGCCTTCTTAATGGCTTTCTGGACTACCCTCTGAGGAAAAGCCTCTTTGAATGCCAATAGGATCTTGACGGCGTCGGGCTCGTCGAAGGGAAGTCTTTCCACCAGGGCCTGTGCAACCTCAGGGGTTGATATCTGTTCATCCAAATGCTCAAGGTCGATATCCCTAGGGTTTTCGAGGAAGGTCCTTAACTGGGTCTCTTGCTCTGGAGAAAGAACGGAAACAGTGTAAGGTCTTTTCTTTTTCGGTTTCTTCTTTTTACCCATGATCAGGCGACTCTTTACTCCTTCCAAAACGGCCATGAGATGTCAAATAGTTCTCGCCCAGAGCGGCATTCACAAAGATTCAAGATACCATCAAGGTAGGCGAAAAGACCGTATTTTTAGTCTAAAACCCGCTATAAATCAAGTGAAAAACCGGGTCTGGTCTTCGACTATGTCCTCCATTCGGCTCTCTTGAACCAAATGAATGAAATGCCATACATGGACTCTCTTGACTTAGACCTCGATTTTGCAGTAGACATTTAATGCAGAGGGTAGACAGGTTACTGGTATGAGTACTTTGGATTGAGAACGATAGAGCTGAATGAGGGTCATATCCATGAGCGGGGATTTCATCGAGTTGAGCGAAAGACTGCGTTACACTTTCAAGAAACCGGATATTCTCATGCAGGCGTTCCGACATTCTTCTTATGTGAACGAACGGACTGATTCTGATCTAAGAGATAATGAACGTCTTGAGTTTCTAGGTGATGCAGTGCTTGATCTTGCTATCAGCCATGTTTTGATGGAGCTCTTTCATGATTCCAAAGAAGGAGACCTGTCAAAATACAGGGCTACTGTGGTCAATGAAAAAGGGCTCTGTCAAGTCGCTCAATCGTTGGGGTTGGGGGATTACCTTACACTGGGTAAGGGTGAGGAAGCGACGGGGGGGAGAAAAAGACCTTCCATTCTTGCCAACACCATGGAAGCCATTCTGGGAGCTTTATACCTGGATGCTGGATTCGAAAAGACAAAAGAGATTATACGGAGATTGTTCTTGCCCCTACTGGAAGAGATAGAAACGGAAAGAGCTGTTAATGACTATAAAAGCCGGCTTCAAGAATACACCCAGGAGGTATACAAGACCCGACCTGAGTATGTACTGGTAGGGGAAAGTGGCCCTCCACATGATAAAACTTTTAGAGTAGCCGTACACCTCCAAGGGGAGTCCATGGCTGTGGATGAGGGAAAAAGCAAGAAAGAGGCTGAGCAAAAGGCAGCTAAAAAGGCATTTGAGTGTTTGGAAAGGGAGTGAAAAATAAGCCTTTGATTGTCCCTATATTCATTCCCAATCAGGGATGCCCCTATCGATGCATCTATTGTCAGCAAGAGAAGATCACATCTCAATCGCTTCAGGATGTCAATGCGTCAACCATAGTAAAGACTCTCGATCAGGCCGTAAAATCCAGCCGATTTGATCCCGACAGAAAACCTGAGGTTGCTTTTTACGGGGGGACTTTCACGAATCTGACAACGGCCCGAATGAAGGAATTACTGGGGGCCGTAAGACCCTACCTCCAGCAGGGTCTCTTTAACTCCATTCGATTTTCCACGCGTCCTGACTCCGTCCTCAATAAGCCACTTGATATGCTGAGAAACATGGGGGTCACCACTGTCGAATTAGGCGCACAGTCAATGGTTGATGAGGTCCTGAAGCACTCCCGGAGAGGACATACTGTCCAGAATACCGTGGAATCCGTTCGAATGCTAAAGGAATTCGGTTTCAAAGTGGGGATTCAACTCATGCCCGGACTACCGGGAGACACACGAGAAAGATTCAAGCAGACCGTTGAAAAGGTGATCAGGCTTCGCCCACATATGGTTCGGCTCTATCCTACGATTGTCCTAAAAGGAACAGTATTGGAAAAATGGTTCAAAGAGAAAAAGTACCATCCTATGCCACTTGCAGAGGCTGTCAAAATCTGTCAGGAGAGCTGTGTCCACCTGGAAGATAACGATATTCCTGTAATCAGAATAGGATTGATGTCCTCAAAGTCGTTACTAGAAGATGACCAGATTGTAGCAGGCCCTTGGCACGAGGCCTTTGGGTTTCTCGTCCGTTCTGAGATCTATCAGCAGAAGATTGAATCCTATCTGCCGGAACGGGGAGCGGCTGCCGAAATAGGTTTGAGAGTTCCTCTCAGAGAACTTCCTCTTATGAGGGGATACGAGAACCGGGGACTTCGTTCAATCGAAGAAAAGACCGGGGCGAAGGTGATAAAAGTCATCGGGGACGACACGGTCCCCCTTGGACAAGTCGTCGTGGATTCGCTGTGAAGAATGTGTTTCCAAGGTAGTAGTTGATATTTGGAAATACTCCAAAAAGAAATGAGACCTTTGAAAAATGTTCAATTTTGTTCAAGGTCAAGGAAGGCGAGAATTCTAACCCTCCCGATTTTCATCGGGACAGCCAGGAATACCTTTAAGTATTTCGAGGATTAGAATTTGAACCTGACGCCGCTTGTCCCGCCATAGCCTTCGGCGACGGCGGAAGATTGGGCAAAGGGGGGCATTTTTCAAAGGTCTCGAAATGCTTCCCTAGATCTGAAACAGAGGGACGATGAATTCTGACAAACCAAAGTTCCTGTCCGGCTTTGTCGCTATTGTGGGACCGCCTAATGTAGGCAAGTCAACCCTTCTGAATCGACTCCTCGGCACAAAAGTAGCCATCGTCTCTCCCAAGCCTCAAACGACCCGAAACCGAGTCCTCGGAATCTATCATGGGGAAGGCTATCAAGTTGCATTTATGGACACTCCCGGCATACACAAAACTCGGACCCCTCTTCATAAAAGTATGATCGCTTCTGCCCAAGAGGCCTTATATGAGGTGGATATCATCACGATGATGATAGAGATGCCACGCCCGGACGACCCAAATATTCCCTTGATACTGAAAAACCTTGAACAGACAAGGAAACCCTCTTTCCTTATCATCAATAAGATGGACACAGGCCCTAAGAAGGGGCTCTTGCCGATCATTGAATCCTTCAGCAGACTTAACCTCTTTGATGCCATCATTCCCACATCTGCCTTAAAAGGGAAAGGCATAGAGCAATTCATGAAGCAACTCCGTGCAAGACTCAAACCCGGTCCGGCGTTTTTCCCTAAAGACATGAAAACAGACCAGTCAGATTCATTTCTTGTCTCCGAGATGATACGGGAGAAGATATTCCTGCACACCAGACAGGAATTGCCTTACTCTTCGGCTGTGACTGTGGACAGGATGGAAGACAAACCGGATAAGAACCTCCTCATCGTTACAGCGCGGATCCATGTGGAGTCCGATTCTCAGAAGGGGATACTCATTGGGCAGAAGGGGCGGATGATTAAGGCTATCGGCCAATCAGCGCGACGTGAACTGGAAAGGTTATTCGAGACTCGCGTCTTTCTAGACCTAACAGCACGTGTGGAGAAGAACTGGAGTAGGGATACCCGGGCTTTGCGAAGATTGGGCTACTAAAAGTGAAAAAGCCAGCCCCTATTCATGGGTTGGCTTTTTCAAAAAGGAGGAAAGAGCATTTTGCCTTTCTTGCTTTTTCCAATCTGCAAAATTCCTGCCAAAACAACGCGACTGAAAGCCTTTGCCGCAACTAATTGTTTTCATTGGACTTTCATCACATATCGATTTTCAGCCTGATTTCCTCTCACCCTTGAAAAGTACAATTTTTTGCACGACGAAAATCCATGCGAAGCCTTAATACGTTTAACTATTTGAGTTTATTGATAAAAATATTTGTTCAAATTATTTGACCCCTAGATAGTGATATTGTACTTCTTCAATTTGTGCTGAATCAGGCTCTTAGTGATCCCAAGCATCTCCGCCGCATGGGACTGAATATTATCGCACTCCTTCAGGGCTCTTCGAACAAGTTTTTCCTCGATTTCCTCAAGGGTCTTCTGCAGGGGTGCGCCTAGGGGTATGAATCTGTCCACATCCAGGTCTTCTCGCTGCCCTGAGAGTTCGTCCGGCAAGTCTTCAAGATCTATTTTACCGTTTGAACTCAGGACCACCGCTCTTTCAATGGTATTCTCCAACTCCCTTACGTTGCCCGGCCAGCTGTAACGGTAAAAAGCCTTCCAGACCTGTTCGCTCAATTCGATCTTTTTTTTGCCTTCATCCTGACCGTATTTCTGAGCGAAATGGTTAACCAGCAACCGGATGTCTTCGACCCGCTCCCTCAGGGGTGGAACCTCGATATTAATGACATTTAGTCGATAGAAAAGATCTTCCCTGAACGTTCCCTTGACCACCTCCTCTTTCAGGTTCTTGTTGGAGGCCGATATGACCCTCACATCTGTCTGAATGGTCTGCGTTCCCCCTACACGCTCGAATTCCATTTCCTGAAGGACTCTCAGAAGCTTAACCTGCAAGGACGCAGGCATTTCACCCACTTCATCAAGAAAAAGGGTCCCTCCGTCAGCCAGTTCAAAACGCCCCTTCTTCATGGCCACCGCCCCTGTAAACGCCCCTTTCTCATGGCCGAAAAGCTCACTCTCCAAAAGGGTTTCCGTAAGCGCTCCACAATTGACAGAGATAAACGGGCGGTCTTTCCTGGGGCTGTTGTAATGGATGGCCTTGGCAATAAGCTCCTTTCCCGTACCTGAAGCCCCGGCAATCAGGACGAAAACCTTGGATTGGGCCACCTTTTGAATCAGATCGTAGATCTCAAGCATGGGTTTGCTTTTTCCGATTATATTGCCGTATCTGTAACGGTCTGAAAGGGCCTCGCTGAGAAACCGATTTTCCTTAATAAGACGGTAATTTTCCAGTGCCTTTTTGACGGTCAACTTCAATTCTTCATTCTGGAAAGGCTTGGCGATATAATCATAGGCCCTTTTCTTCATAGCCTCTACAGCCATCTCAATGGTGCCGAAGGCCGTCATCATAATAACCGGGAGATCAGGTTCCAATTTCTTGGATTCTTCTAGGAGTTCCATCCCGGTGATTCCGGGCATTTTCATGTCCGTAATCACCAGGTCTAATTCCGACTCCCCAATTAAGCGGATCGCTTCCCGGGAATTATCTGCCGTGAGGATCTCATAGCCCTCCGGCTCTAAAAGGGCCTTTAAGACCACAAGGTAGTTCTTTTCATCGTCGACAACTAAAATCGTTTCCATAAGAATTCTATATCCCTATTTTGTTGAGACATCCAAGTCACTATTTCATGCGCGGCAGCCGAAGTTCCACCTTGGTTCCTTCCCCTCCCCTGTTTTGTATGCTGATCGTCCCTCTATGCCCCTCAATGATCTTCTTCACAATGGGAAGACCAAGGCCGCTTCCCTTTTCCTTCGTAGTAAAGAAAGGATCGAATACCCTTTTCGCGTTTTCCTCACTGATTCCACAACCCATGTCTTCGATCTCTATTCGATAATATCCCCTTTCCTCGCTCACTCTGATATCTATACCACCCCCATCCTCCATGGACTGCGTGGCATTCAACAGGATGTTGAGAATAGCCAGATAGAGAAGATCCTGGTCCGCCATGAGTCTTAATGATCGGCCGTTCAGATTGTCCTTTACCGTGATGCCCTTTTTATCCATTTCAGGCTTCATGAAAGAGAGGTTCTTCCGGATAATCTCTTTCAAATCACATTCACGAAGATTTAACGCCTGTGGGCGCGAAAAATCAAGGAATTCCGTAACGATCTGGTTCAAGCGCACGGTTTCTTCTAAAATAACCTTGGAAAGGCGCTTCTGAGCGTCGTTAGCCCCCGGCGTCCCACCCAACAATTCGGATGTACTCTGAATAATCCCCAGGGGGTTCTTTATCTCATGAGATACGGCCGCCACCATCTCCCCCAAGGCGGCCAGACGCTCAGTCTG
>CAZFMX010000058.1:0-20620 GCA_964520425.1 uncultured Desulfobacteraceae bacterium | reverse complement strand
GCCACAGATCCGTGAGAAACAAGGGGGTCTCTTTTTAATTCGTCACCATCTGTCCAGAGGTAGTGGAACGGCACCAGGTTTATGCATGCTTTGGAGCAGCCTCACAAGACCATATTACCATAACGATATAAATTCTTTGTGCCTGTCCATTGCGGATTTTCCGCTTTGGGGTGATAACAGGCTTGGTCATCTTTTGGGTGACGGAACTAAAAAGAAACCCCCTTGCTCCTCTGCTATTCGTTTTGGGCTTATTCAGGATAATGAAAGCTATTTGTGAGACACGACACTAGCTTGCTTAGAGTGAGACAGTGCTCGATCCTTGATTATGCTGTTCACTCTCCGCGAAAGCCATTGTACGTCTGCTCAGACTTCTGTTGGTGAGAGATGAGAACATGTTTTTTTCTTGGAATGGACCACAAGAGGCGGCATCATGACAATCACACTCATTGTCCTTGGTCTGGTTTTGGCTCTGGTCGGACTTGCAGGCTGCATTATACCTGTCCTCCCCGGGCCATTTCTCAGTTTCTTGGCCCTGATCATCCTCTCTTTTGCTAAGGATTGGGAACCTTTTAGCTCCACATTCCTGATGATCATGGCAGGCTTGACCCTATTGGTGAGTCTGTTGGATTATATGGCCCCTGTTTTTGGGGCAAAAAAGTATGGGGGATCAAAATCGGGCGTATGGTGTTCGGTCCTCGGAATGGTCCTGGGTGTCTTCTTTTTCCCTCCCTGGGGAATGCTTATCGGAGCTTTTGCGGGGGCCATAGCCGGTGAATGGTTAGCAGGAAAGGAGGGGAGAGAATCCCTTCAGGCCGCTTGGGGTGTCTTTGTAGGCAATGTCGTGGGTACGGGACTCAAGCTGGCCTTTTGTGGGATTATACTCTTTTTTTACATCAAGGCGTTGTTTTAGAAAAGAATTGAGGAAATAGAAATGGGTTTTGTATTGAGCATTGAGAACGTGATGAAAAAGCCCTTCCTTCTACTGATTCTGGTAGGGATCTTGGTCTTTTCTCCTGTCCACACCCTTTTTGGTCAAGAGAAAGAAGGGAACAATCCTCTGGCGACCCATTTATCGCAGAAATACACGGATGACCTTAATGTACTCTTGAAAAAAAAGTACATTCGGGTCCTGACTACTTTCAATAAGACCAATTTCTTTCTCTCTGAGGGAAAGCTTCATGGCTATGAATACTCGCTCTTAAAGGAATACGAGACGTTCTTGAATAAAGGAACAAAAAAGGGTGAATTGAGAACCGTTCTTGACTTCATTCCTGTTTCCCGGGAGCAACTGATTTCCCGTCTGGTTGAGGGGTACGGTGATATTACCGCAGCAGGTTTGACTATCACCCCCTCGCGCTTAGAGGATGTGGATTTTACAGACCCTTATCTCACCGGCATTGACGAGGTTGTCGTGACCCATCAAGGAGTTCCCAAGATCTCGGTACCTGAAGATCTGTCCGGACAGAAGGTCTATGTCAGGGAGAGTAGTAGCTACTACGAAAGCCTTACCTCCCTTAATCGAAATCTCCTGAACCTGGGGAAGCCCCCTGTTCAGATGATCAAGGCGGATGAGGACCTGGAAACCGAGGACATTCTGGAAATGGTCAATGCCGGAGCGATTAAGATCACTGTGTCCGACAGCCATATTGCTGGAATTTGGTCGAAAGAATTGAAGAACTTGCAGGTCCACAGGAAAATCAAGCTCCGTTCCGGGACCCAAATAGCGTGGATGGTGAGAAAAAATAACCCTGAACTGAAGGCCAGTTTGAACCGGTTTTTAAAAAAACACCGGAAGGGGACCCTTCTTGGAAATATCTATTTCAATCAATATTACAAGAACAATCTCTGGATCAAAAACCCGCTTCGTGCCGGTGAGGAGAACAAACTGAAACAGTACAAGCCTGTCTTCAAGAAATACGCGGCACAATATGGCTTTGATTGGAGGCTCATCATGGCTGTGGCGTACCAGGAGTCTGGCCTGGATAATAACAAGAAGAACCCATCGGGAGCTGTCGGCATCATGCAGGTACGCCCTGAGACGGCTAGTGATAAACATATCAATATCGATAAAGTCCATCTTCTTGAGAATAATATCCACGCAGGAGTGAAGTATCTGGCTTTTTTGAGAGATCGTTACTACAGGAGTCCGGAGATCAGCCTTCGGGATCAGTTGCGTTTGACCATTGCCTCTTACAACGCGGGACCAGCCAAGATTAGACGGGCCCGGTCACTGGCAAAAGAGATGAAGCTGGATCACAATCGATGGTTTCGGCATGTGGAATTGGCAACCCTGAGTCTTGTAGGCCAGGAGACTGTTCGGTATGTGAGTAATATCAACAAATATTACAATATCTACCAGCTCTACCTAGAAGAGTGAGGATAGCTTAATGTCGTGTCTCAGAATTAACTTGAATAATAAGTACCTGCTGCACAGATACAAAGGGGGCATGGGGGTCTCTTTTTAGTTCCACCACCCAAAAGACGCCCAAGGTTGTTACCGCCCCCAAAGAGGACAGCGTTCGGTGGACAGGCACAAGGAATGCCCGTCGCTGTGGGTACATTGTTCGTGGGGCTGCTTCATAATATGCAAAATTATGATGCCGTTCCACGACTTCTGGATAGATGGTGGTGAATCTGAAAAGAGATCCCCATACCCCCAACGTGTCATAGAATCCGGTAAAATTATGGAAAGTATTTCTGGGACACGACACTGAATAATTGTTCAATGGAGAACTTAATATATCCTTAGAAATGTGGTAGAGTATTATTGTCTTGAAACATCAGGAAATGGAGGGGAGAATGGACCGCAAAGGGGGCTGTCATGTGAAAGCATGGAGTCTATGGGTCGGAACCATATGCCTTCTTTTGTCCTTTGAAACATCCCTGGCTGAGGAGGTCATCCCGTGGAGGGAAGCCCACGCGTATTATGGCCAATGGGTGACGGTGGCGGGCAGGATTGTCAGCTCGGAGAACACAGGATCGGTCTGCCTTCTGAATTTCTCGTTAAAAGATGAAGACAATGTGGTTGTGTTGATATTCAGTTCAGCCTTTGATAAATTTCCTCCTGATCCCCAGGATTTCTATGACGGCAACTATATTCATGTCACAGGGAAAATTCAGAAATATAAAGGCACAACCAGCATCACGGTTCCTTATCCGTCCCGAATCAAGATAGTTGAAGATAAGGAGCAGAGAGTTCCCTGATAGAGTTCCCAGAAGAGTCCAGAGTTATAATCTCTCTATGATCTCATTTGCCACCTTTTGACCGGAAAGGAGCATTCCACCGAAAATAGGTCCCATACGGGGACCGCCGAATGTGGCATTAGCCGCCATCCCCGTGACATAGAGCCCGGGGAAGACTTCGCAGGTATTATCGAGGGTCAGTGTTTCGGCCTTATCCGCCCACATAGACTTTTCACCTTCAATATCTCCTCTGGGAGTCCACAGTTCGCCCGGGACCTTCTTGTGAACCACCTTGACCACTTCTGTGGCGTGCCCCGTCGCATCAATGATAAACCTCGACCGCACAGTCAAAGGATCCACATGCAGACCGGTCATCTCCACCGGAGACCAGTTTATCACCAATCCCACAATCTTGTCGGCCCGCATCATGACATCCTCTACGGTTATGCAGTTGAAGATTTTCAGACCGGTTTGGACTGCTTTGGATGTGAGGCAGGCAACTGCCTCTATGGAGTCTGAGGTGTAGCAATCTACGGCGTACTCATACCAATGAATTCCAAATTCCTCAAGTATAGGAAGGGCGGCTTTCTGTACTACAATCTCGTTAAACATCATGCCACCACCCCACATTCCACCGCCTATACTTAGTTTCCTCTCAAATAGGACAGCCCGTTTGCCGGCCTTGGCAAGGTAATAGCCGGCGACCAGTCCTGATGGACCTCCTCCTACGATGGCCACATCCTTGTCCAGGCTATCTAAGAGTTTGGCGTAGTAACGCTCGATGATCGCCTTTGTAATCGTGACCTCATTCAGTTCCATATCTTGGCCTCCTTTTAACCAAACAAAAAAACCGTTTCTTTGAAAAGAGAAACGGTCTGGTAAAAGAATCATACCCAGTTCGTTTCCCTTCGCAGGCATTACCCTGATCAGGTGGATAAGGGTTGTCCGTCTCTGGACTCTCAGATGTTACACAACACCCCTAACGATGTGATTCATCCTATAGATACGTCTTCATCCTGTCAAGTCACAAATCTTTCACCTTTACCCCCTTGTCATGTTGTTTATGAAGCGATAGGAGTTGAGAGTCTCGGGCCTGGATTAAAGGGGAACTGCAGCTTTGTAAAGAGTGCACTTTCCCTCTATCTTATATGACCCTGTTGAGGCAGGGATAATGATGGATGTTCCTTTGTTCAATGAGAGGTCCTCTCTTCGGTCCGAATCATTGATTCGGGCTTCTCCATCCGTACAGATCATTATTTCCACACTGCGCTCCTTGGGACTCATAAAAACAGCCCCTTCATCAAGGAAAATCGTGGACAATATGAACTCTTCCGCGGGACTTCGATAGAGTTTTTCATTGTTCACTCCCCCCTCTGGATTTAAAACACGTCTTTCATTTGCTGAAAAGTCCAGAACCTCTAGCAGTTCAGATACGTCTATGTTTTTGGGCGTCAGCCCCCCTCTCAACACATTATCGGAGTTGGCCATGAGCTCGATTCCCGCGCCTTCCAGATACGAATGGAGCTGGCCGGACGAGATATACAGGGCCTCACCAGGCTCTAATCGAACGATTTCCATAATGAAGGGAGAAAGGACTCCCGTGTCGCCGGGATACACCCGGTTGAGTTTGACTGTCCAATCAAATGCCTTGTCGGCGCCGGCGTATTCCTCGCAGGATTCTACTACCTCCGCCACCATCCGCCGCCGGTCATCTTCTTCCATTGTCACCAATCCAGTGAAAAGCCGTCTTAAAGACTCATGGTTTGTTTGCCCCTTTGAATCCGTGACTCTGTCTCTGAAGCTCGATGCTCCTAGCCAATTGGTTAATGCGACGATTTCTTCCATTTCCCTGAAACCGATCAAGGTCCAGAAAGTCGTCAATGCACAGATTATCTCAGGTTTGTGATTGCCGTCCTTATAGTTTCGGTGGGGCGCATTCAGAGGGATTCCCAGACTGTTTTCTCGGGAAAAGCCATGCCGTGCTTGGTCCCGGTTGGGGTGGGCCTGTATGGATAAGGGCCTTTCGGCAGCTAAGACCTTGAATAGGAAGGGGAGTCTGTTTGAAAACTTTTTTGCAATGGATTTTCCAAGAACCCCCTCGGGATCTCCTTGAATCAACTTGGGAAGAGAGACCCATTCTTCATTGTGCCAAACCAAGGAAGGGGCTTTAGGATGAGCGCCCATCCATAATTCCGCTTGAGGTACGTTTTCAGAAGCGGACTCTCCCGTGAGTTGGGGGATGAAGCTATTTGAACCCCAGGCATAGTTTTGAATGGGATTTCTCAGAACTTGAATTCTGTCCATTGCATAACACCATCAATTAAAAAATGGTAGAGCTGTGATTCTGTTCTCCCTCTAGAGACTATGACATTGTTTTCTTCTCGTCAATTCGTTTTGGAGAATCTTAAGGATATGTTGCCAGGTCCGGTGTCTCATGACCCCCTGTGGGGGTCATTCGATGCCCGATTGTTTTAATGATCGCGTGTTCAAGTTTTTGTGCCCCTCAGGAATCCACTACTAAATTACCGTTTATCTGCCGATGATAGTGGATCAGGCACCGCTATCCTATTTGACTTTCAGGGTCTTCTAGCCTATACTGACCCAGTTGAATCTGTGTTTTTCCTCGAGTAATAAGAGATATAACGTCTGGAATTCTTTTCAGTATTAATGAGAGGGTACTGCAATGTTTAATATTGTATCTGAAGAGACCTATGAGGACGACCAGATCATTTTTAAAGAGGGCAGTTCGGGGGACTGGGTCTATGTCGTTCTTTCCGGAACTGTGGAGGTTTCCAAAACGATCGGTGGGAAGAAGTATGTGATGGGCCTACTCCACCCGGACGAAGTCTTTGGGGAACTCGCTTTTTTCGGCCGTGTAAGGCGGACGGCTACAGCACGGGCCATTGGAAAGACCGGCGTTGGTGTTCTTGACCGCGCTTCTTTGGATATCGAGTTTAATGGACTCTCCGCAGATTTCAGGGCCATTCTTATAGCTTTGACAAAAAGATTCGAGAATTGGGTGAACAGAACAAAGGAGTATACGGTTCGTGATGAGGTTCGAACGGCAAAGAGCGTATCATTGACATATCGAGATCGTCAATCCTTCATTACTTCCTATTCAACAAACATCAGCTCGGGAGGCCTTTTCATCAAAACGGAGAACCCGTTTCCTCATGGTGAGAGGTTTCTTCTGAACCTTCAGCTCCCTGATATTCCTGAGCCTCTGAAAGTAGACTGTGAGGTGGTATGGGCTAGGGCTCAAGGAGGCGACGAGAGAAAACCCCTGGGAATGGGCGTCAAGTTTTGTGAAATGAGTAAAAACGATAAACAGGTGCTGCATCGATATCTCAGAGAATTCCAGCCTGCATAATCTCTTGCTTGCTTTTTCAAAAGGTTAGAGAAGAATCACTACATATCTTGAATGTTAAATTTGGATATGAGCCGTGAAAGGTAGGTCCTTTGAACGTCCATAACCTTTGCCGCCTTGCTTCGATTGCCTCCGGCATGTTTCAGGTTCAGTCTGATGAATTCTTTCTTGAACCGGTCAAGGGCCTCTTTGAGAGTCAATCCCACTTCCAGGCCCGGTTGAGTCTTTTTTGAACGGGAAATGGGAAGATCTTCAGACACAATCTCCTGTCCGTTCCCCATTACCACGGCGCGCTCAAGGGCGTTCCTCAATTCCCTTACGTTTCCAGGCCAATCATACTCAATGATTTTTTCCATGGCCTTTTCTGAGATGGTCAAATTCGGAAAACCCGTGTCCCGCTTGAAGACCTCCAAAAAATGTTCGGCTAGAGCGGGGATGTCTTCTTTCCTTTCCCTGAGAGCAGGCATGCGAAGTTGTACCACGTTGATTCGATAGTAAAGGTCTTCCCGAAATAATCCTTCATTCACTGCTTCCGCGATGTCTACATTTGTAGCAGAGATCACCCTGACATCCACTGATATGGGCACATTTCCTCCGACCCTGTAGAAGACACCTTCCTCCAGGACATGAAGAAGCTTGGCCTGCATGCCGGGAGACATCTCTCCTATCTCATCCAAGAAAATGGTGCCTCCGTCGGCTAGTTCAAATTTCCCTATCTTTCGGGCTAAAGCCCCTGTAAAAGATCCCTTTTCGTGGCCAAAGAGTTCAGCCTCCAAAAGGGTTTCCGGAAGGGCCGCACAATTAATGGCTATCATAGGGCGGGATTTTCTGGGCCCGGCCTGATGAATCAACCTGCCCAGCAGTTCTTTACCCGTTCCGCTTTCACCCAGGATCAGGGTACTGGTCTTTGAGTTGGCGACCTTGAATGCATCGGAGATGACCTTCCTCAATGCATCACTTTCTCCAATAATTTGGTATTTGCCCCCTAGTTCCTCCTTAAGGTCTACATTCTCCCTTTTTACCCGCTCAATCTTACGCGCATTGCCAATGGCTACAGAGGCCAATTCGGCAAAAGCCGTCAGTGTGATCATATCTTCATTGCGAATGGGGCTGCCGTCCTCTTTGTCGATGATCTCCACCACACCGATGATTTCCCCATCCACTTGCATTGGAACACAGGCGATAGAGCGCGTTTCAAAGCCTATAGATGCGCTGACTTCTTTGTGCCATCTGGCGTCTTTCGTTACATCGGGGATGAGTAGAGGCTCCCCGGTTTGAGCCACGATCCCGGCGATTCCCTGTCCAAGGTTGAACTCGAATTGTCTGATTTCCTCCCCCTTTTCCCCTGTCGCGACTTTGAAACGAAGCTTCTTGGTCTTCTTGTCCAACAGGAGGAGAGAACTGGCCTTGGCCTCCAGCATTCGGGTGGCCGTATCAATGATGAGTTCCAGGAGATCATCCGGGTCGAATACAGAGGAGACCCAGGTAGAGATTTCTTTTAGACGGTTTATGGAGGAAATAGGGTTTGAAAATCCTTGTTTCATATGGCTTCCTGATCTGACATTCGTCTTTTAAAATTAATAGCGAATAACGCGGCCACCTGATTTTTTTGCCGGACCGGCGTCTTAGGAGAGCTCGTTCCAAAAGGGGCTGCAGGGCACTTTGTTTTATTTACAAGAATAGCAGACATTTAAAGAGATGTCTACTTTTTTATCACCTTTTATAAAATTCTAACGATGTGTGTCTAAATCGATAATCCAGCGCACAGGCCCTTCATCCGTACGCTGTCCAATCCATTTTATACCATGTAACATGCTAAAAATACAGTTGTTATGCTTGTATAGGAATAAAATAGTGGTCTTTGAGCGTGAGAATGTATACTTTAATCATAGTCTACCTTAGGATAAATAATTGACCCGAGGCTCTAATAATCATGCCCAATAGTAGGATCGAGCGAGAAGACTTGCACAAAACCACACAATAACCCACTCGAATTCTTTCTGATATACGAATCTCTGGCAGTAGAAAACCATGATCTTTTGGGAGCGAAGACCCAAAACGAACTTCTATGAAATCTTGACCGCTCAGATGAACTTTGAGATGACTCTCTTAAATCCCGGTAAGGCGTTAACAATGGTTGCGTTATCAACGCAGTAGGCGATTCTGAAATACCCAGGTCCGGCAAATCCTGTGCCGGGCACTGTGAGAATATTCTCTTCCTGCAGGGCTGATACGAAGGTCACATCATCTTCAATGGGACTTCGGGGAAAGAGGTAAAAGGACCCTTGAGGCTTATCCACTTCGTATCCAAATGACACCAGGTTTTCCCAGAGGATATCCCTCTTTTTCCTATACTGGTCGATATCCACACTTGTTTCCAGGAGATGAGACACCGCTCTTTGAATGAATGCGGGAGCATTGACATAACCGAGGATCCTATTGCAGAGGGTCAGCCCATCCAGGACGGCGGCCTTGTCGGAGAGGTCTGGATGCACGGCGACGTATCCAATCCTTTCTCCCGGCAAGGAAAGGTCCTTTGAAAATGAAGTCACTGCCATGGTCTCCCCATAGATGTTAAAGACACTGGGGACCTCCACTCCGTCGTAAACGATCTTTCGATAAGGCTCATCCGATACAAGGTAGATGGCGTGACCGTGTCTTCTGCTCATATCTTCAAGAAGCAATCCAAGCCCTTTAAGGTCTGCTTCAGAATAAATCGTTCCGGTGGGATTATTGGGAGAATTGATCAATATGGCCTTTGTTTTTTTTGTGATGGCCGCTTCGATACCCTCCAGGTCAGGGGAAAAGTCCGATTTGGTGGGCACCAATCTGGGGATGCCCTGGTGGTTGTCGATATAAAAGGTGTATTCCGCAAAGAAAGGGGTCAGAATTAGGATCTCGTCTCCAGGATCGAGGATCGTCTTGAGGACGACATTCAGGCCTCCTCCGGCACCGACGGTCATCAGGATATCATGAAGGGAAAAACTCAGGGATTCCTGCTTGGACAGATAATCAGCCACTGATTTTCTGGTGTCCGGTAGACCGGCATTGGGCATATAGGCATGGAGCCCTTTGCTGGAATCATTGGCCAACTCTTTGAGGATTTCTTTCAGACGGGGAGGAGGCTCCAGGTTGGGGTTTCCAAGCGAAAAATCGAATACATTCTCAACCCCAAATTCAGCCCTTCTCCTGGCTCCTTCTTCGAACATCTTTCTGATCCATGAGGACTTTTCCAAAGACTCCCGAACCTTATCAGAAATGGGCATATTCACTTCTCCTTCTACAGGGCAGTGATAAAATAGCATATTGTGGGTATCCACAACAAGGGCCAATCTCATAACCCTTCCAGTACCTGTTTTCCGACTACACGCTCTGTCTCACTCCAGACCTGTCTTCCCGGAGGTCTTCCATGGGATAGGTCTTTTCCGCTAGAGGTTTCAGCTTACTGTTTTCTATTCCTTATCTGATTGTCACAAAGTTACCACAATATTCTGTATTCCATCAAGATCGAGACCATTCATTCCCCCAGGCATTGCGCAAGGTTAGGAACTAATTGGAGTAGTTGAGAAGTCTTCTATTCTCTTATCGGCGTTCCTTTGTCACATATGAAAGCTTGTGTGTCGCGACACTCATACCCAACTGGAAGAGACTTCCAACCAGGATATAGAGTGCCAGACCTGCAGGCTGTTTATACAAGAATCCTGTAAAAAGAAAGGGAAATACATATGTCAGCCATTTGGGCATTTGAGTGTTGGGCCAGTCCGAAAACTTGGTCACCAGGAGCATCACGATACCCGCGATAAGAGGCAAAACAAAATAGGGGTCAGGAACACCAAGGTCTTGAATCCATAGTCCCAGGGAGGCTCCTGAAAAGATATGTGCTTCATTGACTATCTTATAGAGGGCAATAAATAACGGAATTTGCAAGAAAATCAACCCTAGACTCCCCAAGGGATGGATACCATTCTCCTTGAAAAGTCTCTCAATGGCTTTTTGCATTTCCAGTGGATTCTCACCATATCTCCTCTTTATTCTTTGAACCTCACCCTGTAATGTGGCCATCTTTTGAGAACTCTGAAATTGTTTGAATGTCAGTGGTGCGAGTAAAGCGCGAATCGCCAGGGTGAGAAGAATCAATGCAACCCCCGGATTCTTTGTTCTCTTATTAAGGAACTCCAGTGCTTTATATATCGGGTAGACCACGATCTTCAGGCGTCCGCAGTTTTCATATTTTGACAGATCATGGCGGATTGTCGTTTTTTGTGTTTCTGTCCTTTCTGTTTGTTGATTGATTGCTACATGATCTGAGGGTTTCCCCCAAAAAAAATCTTGATAATATTGCCATGCGAAAAGGACAAGACCTGTTAATACCAATGCCAAAAAGAAGCGATAGACCTCCTGATCCATTATACACCTCCACTTTAAAAAAAAGAAAGAATGATGAGAAAATTGATAGAAATGAGAGATAAAAGGAGGGCTACATGAGTAAAGGATCGTTACAGTGGGTGAGGTTTTTACGAGAACTCAGATGCCGATACGTAGATCGGATTCGAACCGGGTTGAAGATGGCCGACTTCCCGGTGAACACAACGGCAAGAGAGGCCAGAAAGGTTATAAATGAAAATAGAAAAACATCACTCGATACAAACCCGCCCCCTCCCAACATCATAAGAGAGCTAAGAAGTGCCCCAGGTAGGAGAATGAGGATTTCTAGACAAATGGTCGCTGTTGTTTCTCTTTTCATAGTCATTATATCCAATATAAAGCTGGACTATCCAGAATCAAGCCTGTGACATAAGATTTTGTGGATAGAAAGTTCTTGTGCTTGCTGCTAAATCCACAAAAATCCATTTCCTTTCAAATAGTTGTTCTTCATCTCAGATATTTCAGGATAATATCAGAAACACTCACCTCAACGCTACGAACTGATCAGTTTCGGCCATTACCTACGCATCGTACCCTATACTAAGGCTTCCCTTTTGATTATTTCCGGTCTTTTATGGGAACATAATCCCGCTCTTCAGAGCCCGTGTAGATCTGCCTCGGTCGGTGGAGTTTCCACTGGGGATCATCTATGCTCTCTCTCCATTGGCCGATCCAGCCGGGTAGCCGCCCGATGGCGAACATGACCGTGAACATGTTGATGGGAATGCCCAAAGCTCGCAGGAAGATGCCGGTGTAAAAGTCAACGTTGGGGTAAAGGTTGTTCTCGATGAAGTATGAGTCTTTTAGGGCCACTTCCTCCAATTTTTTTGCGATATCCAGTAATTCATCTTCACGTTTCAGTCTTTTTAAGACCTTGTCACACACCTTTTTCATAATACGGGCCCTAGGGTCATAGGTCTTATAGACCCTGTGTCCAAAACCCATAAGCCTGAAGGGATCTTTCTTGTCCTTAGCCCTTTTTATGAAGGGTTTCACGTTACCGTCGTTCGCCTGCATCTCCACAAGCATTTCCACTACAGCCTGGTTGGCTCCGCCGTGTAAAGGTCCCCACAAAGCAGATATACCCGACGAAATAGCGGCGTAAAGGTTGACCCTTGCGCTTCCCACCAGTCGCACCGCAGCGGTGGAGCAGTTTTGTTCATGATCTGCATGAAGGATCCAGAATACATTCAGGCCTTCCACGAGAACTTCATCGATCCTATAGGGGAGGACCGGAGAGTCAAACATCATATTGAGAAAATTTGCGGCGTAGGTGAGATCATGCCTCGGATAGACGACCTTGTGACCCCTTGAGATCTTATAGGACATGGCCGCCATGGTTCTTACCTTGGATAGAAGGCGGGTTGACATCACATTGACATCCTCGACTTCCGAGCTTTCGGGGAGTTGGGGGTAGAAGGCGCGCAAGGCATTGACCATGGAAGAGAGAATCCCCATGGGGTGGGCGCGTCTGGGAAAATTCTCGAAGAATTCACGCATATCCTCATGGACAAGAGAATGATCGTTCAACAGGATAGAGAAGTTGGTCAGTTGTTGTCTGGTGGGGAGTTCTCCGTTGAGCAAGAGATAGGCGGTTTCCGGAAAGGTGGAATGTTCTGCCAATTGTTCAATCGGGATCCCCCGGTACCGGAGAATTCCCTTCTCTCCATCCATAAAGGTGATGCCGCTTTTACAGCTTCCGGTATTTGCGTAGCCTGGGTCCAGGGTAATGAGCCCGGTTTCCTGGCGAAGTTTAGAGATATCGAGGCCTCTTTCTCCTTCCGTACCGACGACAATAGGCAGTTCATAGGTCTTGCCGTCCACGATCAGTTTTGCAGTCTGTCCCATCAGTTTGACCTCCAAATGGCAAAATGGCCCTGTTGACTCTCACGGTGCTTTACTCGCTTTGACCTTGAACAAAACGGAGTTTCTTTCAAAGGTTTCAGGTTATTGGGGAAAGGATTTAGGAAAAAAGGTTTTCGGGCGGCCTTCTCTCGGGAACGTATTCGTGGGCAATTTTCTCCTCATTCCACTCTTCGGTCACATAGAGATTGCAATAACAACTCCCGTATTTGTGGACATCGGACTCTCTATAGACGCACGGGCAGATGATATCCCGATCTTTGTCCCGATCTCCTGAAAGCAGTCTGCAAGGACAACCCATATACCCATAACGCTCTTTGTTAGTCAGGAGCGCTTCAAGGAGATCAAGGGTCCTTTCCTTGTCCTTGTTAAAGAAAAATCCTTTTGTCTCCTGGATTTTCTTCAATGTCTCATAGAGTTTTTCCGCTTCTTTCACAGTCCCAAGGCCTCCCTGATTTCTTCTTCCTTAAACCCGACAATGACTTTATCGCCAATGATGATAGTCGGAAAAGAACACTGAGGGTTGAGTTTCTTGATATCCTCAAGAATAGCGGCCCTTTCTTCTCCGTAGGTTAAATCCACATCAGTGAATTCGTATTTCACGTTACACTCCCCCAAGAGCTTTTTGGTGGCTTTGCAGTGACTGCATGTGCTGAGGCTGTAGAGTTTTACATCATTTTCCATACTCGCTTCTCCTTTTCTCTGGGTGCGGGTTCCAGTGTTTATATATGTTTTTTTGCTACTCGTCGCAACATATCATAGAATAATGCCAAATAGTGTCAATATCAAGTCGTGAAATCAATTTGCAATATCAAAAAGGGGGGACTTATTGGACTCAGCGTAATTCTCCCCCGCCTTTAGAGGATTTCGTCTTTTTTCAGCTTCACAATTGAGATGATCCTTTTCAGGGTCCTTTATGTTATGCTAGACTGATACGGTGAATTCCGGATGTGAAACGCTCGTCCTATCAGTGAAAGCATCCGGCAGTTCCTTTCGTGTCATCCTCCAATGAACAAAGCTTGGGATCCGAGTCGGTTCGATTCAGGGGTGGTAGCCGGTGTTTTTAGAGGAGAGACAGGTGTCGCTGAAAATCAATGAGGTCTTTTACAGTATCCAGGGAGAATCATCCTTTGCCGGGCGCCCATGTGTTTTTATCAGACTCACCGGATGTAATTTGAGATGCTCTTACTGCGATACCCAATATGCTTATCATGATGGTAACCCATTGAAAATAGATAAAATTCTTGCTAAGGTAGGATTTTATGAATGCCGTCTTGTTGAAATCACCGGAGGAGAACCATTGCTTCAAAAGGAGACTCCTACGCTGATTCAGAGATTGCTGGATGAGGATCATGAGGTCCTTCTGGAGACGAATGGGTCTCAGGACATTAGTAGTGTTGATAGACGGTGCGTCAGAATCGTGGATATCAAATGCCCATCAAGCGGTGAGGAGGAAAAGAACGACCTGAAAAACCTGAACCTGCTCACTGACAAAGACGAGGTGAAATTCGTCATTGGAGATAGGGAGGATTACGAGTACGCAAAGCGTGTACTGAATCTGATACCCGCATATTCCAAGAGGATTAGAGCAGTGCATTTCTCAACTGTTTTTGGAAAAATAGATCCAAAGACTCTGGCGAAGTGGATTCTGGAGGACCATTTGACCGTGAGACTGCATCTGCAGCTTCATAAGTTGATTTGGGGTCAAGGGCAAAGAAGGGTGTAAAGGCACACAATGGGCGCAACTCAGAAAAAGGCGGTCGTCCTCTCGAGCGGAGGAGTCGACTCCACAACTGCCATGGCCATGGCACGCGCCGAGGGGTTTGCGATCTACAGTTTGACTTTCCGCTATGGCCAGCGGCATGTCGTGGAACTTGATTTTGCTTACAAGGTGAGTAAGGCCCTGGAGGCCAAAGAACACCTGATAGTCGACATAGACCTGACAAAGATCGGGGGATCGGCGCTGACTGGTTTTTCCGAGGTTCCTAAAGGCCGGGATAGTAAAGAGATGGAGCGGGAGATTCCTATTACCTATGTGCCCGGACGGAACACTATATTCCTTTCCTATGCTATGGCCTGGGCCGAAGTTGTAGGGGCCGCAGATATCTTCATAGGTGTAAATGCTATCGACTACAGCGGGTACCCTGACTGTCGTCCTGAATTCATTCAGGCCTTTGAGAAGATGGCGAATCTGGCTACAAAAGCCGGAGTGGAGGGCAAAATTCGATTTAGAATCAATGTCCCTCTTATTCGTATGACCAAGGCTGAGATCATCCGAAGAGGTGTGGAACTGGGTATTGATTACGGCATGACCTTGAGCTGTTATGATCCTTCTCAAGAAGGAAAGGCCTGCGGTCATTGTGATAGTTGTATCTTGAGGCGGAAAGGGTTTCAGGAGGCCGGAGTTCCGGATCCTACATCCTATTTGTGAAGATGAATCCTGATATTGAGATGATGGAATCGTAGAAAGTCCTTCAGTAGGCCGAAAACGAGGAGGCTTCGGCCTGCGGTAGGGGTGAAACCAATTGAAATCATTTCAAATAACTGGAGGGGGCGTCCCCTGTCGCCGAACATGAATATGATAGAGACTTTTTACCAGGTTATCCTAATTACATAGAGCGTGAAGAAAGGAGTAGAAATGTTAAAGAAACCTAGAAGGGAAGAGACTTACACTGAACCGAAAGCGCGACCGGTTTCTTCGCGGCCGGACACGATTATCGGGGAGAATGTTTTTATCGAAGGAAACATTCGGGGTGAAGGAAACTTGATGATCGAAGGCACTGTCAAGGGCAAGATTGAGCTCGCAAAGCATCATCTGACGGTGGGCCTCAATGGCCAGGTTGAGGCCGAGATTCAAGCCGGTGAAGTCACCGTAAGCGGACATCTGATTGGCAACATTACGGCTCTGGACAAGGTAACGATCACCAGAACGGCCGATTTTAGTGGTGAAATCAAGGCAAAGCGAATCTCAGTGGAGGACGGGGCAATGCTCAAGGCCTCTATTGAGCTTGAAAGAGAATCCCAGGTGAAAGATGTTTCCATGAAAAGGCTGGATGAATCGGGTTTTTCGACATCTCAAAAAGAGCCTCTCAGTCTGGCAGGCAAAGGTGCAAAGGGGGAGTGATCTTTGAGGCCTCATACTGCTCGGCTAAGGGAGAGCCAAGCCAATGAGCCTAGGCGATCGCAATATACAAGTAACGCCTTAAGACTATTCACGGAGCATCTCGAAAATCAGACTGACGCCCAAGTGTTGGATGTCGGGCCTGTGTGCGGTGAAAATATTGAATTCTTTGCTCGGCGAGTGAAGAGGGTTTTTGTCTGTGACATGTTTCTTCGTCTGGATCTGACCCACCGCAAGGAGCTTGCTCAAAACCAGGCCTGGCAAGATCTGGATTACCCCTCATATAGCTTCGACGGAATTGCGCTTTGGGCGCTGTTTGACTATCTGGACGATCAGGGAATCTCTGCGTTGGTTGCACGGTGTTCTTACATGCTAAGGCCCTCCGGAATCCTGTTGGCTGTGGTTCAAGATGAACATCACATCGTTGACCCGGGGATCAACTCCTATGTCATTTCAGAAGACTTTGATGTGCTCCGACGGCCCCAGACGCATTTGAGCCTTGCCTCGCAAAGGCGCCACAATAGGGCCCTGCTGGGAATGGTAGAGCCGTTCATTCCTTTAAAGTCATTTATCTACCGCGGTGGGATAAGAGAAATCCTCTTGCAGAACAAATAGACGCATCGACTCACAGACATCCTTCGGCGAGTGCATTGATTGGTTTGGGAGGCTCTTTTGCCCGCCAATCCTAATGCTTGTCAACGCACGATTTGGACTTATCTTTTAAACACTCCAAAGAATAGAAGCATGGTCTTTGATGGAAGAAACTACATTGATAGTGATGATAGTAACCGTACAACCGGGATCAGAGGAGGTTAGGATATGAGGAATTATGTGATTATAGGCAATGGTGTGGCCGGAACCACGGCCGCGGAGAATATCCGTAAGCAGGATAGCGAGGGAAAGATTACCATATTCTCTGAGGAGGACCTCCCTTTTTATTATCGTTTGAGACTTAACGAGTTCATATCCGGAGATATCTCCGAACCACAACTTGTTGCCAAAAAGATGACATGGTATGAGGATCATCATATCGGTCTCAAACTCAAGACACGCATTGAGGATGTAAAACTCCAAGAGAAGACTGCTATTGCAGAAGACAATCGGAGGTTTGCTTTTGACCGCCTCCTTATTGCCACAGGGAGTCATTCATTTATTCCACCCATTAAAGGGTCTGAAAAAAAAGGTGTGTTTGCGCTTCGTGACATTCAAGACGCCCGCAATATCTCGGCTTACGCAAAGAATGTGGAAGATATTATTCTGATTGGTGGCGGCCTGCTTGGTCTTGAAGCGGGTCATGCCCTAAAGAAATTGGGAAAGAGGATCATGGTGGTTGAGTTTTTTCCAAGGTTACTGCCGAGACAGTTAGATGTGGATGGAGCCCGGAGACTTCAGGAGATCATGGAAGATATGGGATTTTCCTTCCGTTTAGGGGCCAAGACCCAGGAGATCACCGGAGACGGTCAAGTCGGCGGCATTCTGCTGGAAGGAGGAGAGTCTCTTTCGGGAGGGATGGTTGTTATCTCAGCCGGAGTGCGCCCTAATATGGTATTGGTTGAACGTTTGGCCCTGAGTATTGACAAAGGCATTGTGGTGGATGAGCATCTGCAGACCAGTCAGCCGGGTATTTACGCGGCCGGTGATGTGGCAGAGTACAAAGGGATGCCCTACGGCATCTGGCCGGCTGCGATGGAACAAGGAAAGGCCGCGGGGATTAATATGGCCGGAGGCGATATGACTTATGATGGAACGACTATGGCCAATACCCTCAAGGTGGCTGGTGTTGATCTGGCTTCGGCAGGCAATATTGACGCTGAGAACGAGTTTGAAGCCAGGGTCAAGACCGAAGAAAGGATATACAGGAAGATCGTTATCAAAGACAATCATATTGTTGGTTGCATCATGCTGGGTGAAACAAAAGGATTTAATCAGATCACCAAGATGATGGCTGAGAAGACGGATATTTCGAAGATCGGGGACCTCCTGTAGCCACAAAGGCGATCCAACCGGATGATGAGTACGAGTTTTCACGAGGAGAATGGTGATGAAGTCTTTTCAGAGTGACAGTCGGGAGGCCTACGTTATTTCAAACGGTTACGGAATGGGGGACCCCCTGGCTTCCCGCTTCAGAGAAGCGGGAAGAACAGCGGAGGGGGGAGGCATCACCCGTACGTAACTGTTTGAAATGACCAGGCCGGGAGACCCGGAATCGAGGAAAAGATTTCATCACCATTCAATCGCAGTTCAACTGAAATGTACCATTATATCATCGAATACTCCTTAGCCGGATGAACCACAAAGGAACGAAAACGCAAAGAAAGAAGAAAGAAATTTCTCTTCATGTCCATTTCTTCAGATCATATCGAAGACATCCTGGGTCCTGACGGTTTGGTTTCCCGATCGCTTGAGGGATTTGAATACCATGCCGCACAGGTTGATATGGCCCGTTTGATTCAAAAGGCCATCAGAGAAAAGACTTCAGTCATCGTTGAAGCGGGCACTGGAACCGGAAAGACCCTTGGCTATCTTGTCCCCCTTGTGCTCAGCGGCAAGAAGGCTGTGATATCCACGGGGACTAAAAACCTTCAAGAACAGGTTTTTTTCAAAGACATTCCTCTTCTTGAAAAAGCCACGGGCCTCGATGTGGATGCCATGCTCATGAAGGGTCGGAAGAATTATCTCTGCTTGCACCGATACTATCAATATTTCTCCAATATGTCCTTTTTGAAACCTGCCCAGGAAGTCACGAGGAAAAGAATCGAGAAATGGATTGGAAGGACGGATTTCGCCGATCGGACCGAACTGGAATGGATGAGGGATGACGATCTGCTCTGGGATTCCATATCCTCCACGTCGGAACAATGTCTTGGTTCCAAATGTCTTCATGTAGAGGATTGTTACCTGAACGCCCTACGAAGAAGAGCGGCTGAAGCCAGAATCATCATTATCAACCATCACCTCTTTTTTGCTGATCTGATGGTCAAGAAGGGAGGATTTGGAGAAATCATTCCTCGCTTTCAGGTCGTCGTTTTTGATGAAGCCCACAGCATAGAGGACATTGCCACTGCCTATTTTGGCGAGAGCTTCAGCACAAATCAATTGACTGAGCTGGTAAAAGATCTTGAAAAGGAAGTGAAGGCCCATGAGAATAACGTGGAGAAAGAGCTGAAAAGGCATCTGGATCTCCTTAGAATAAAGACGGAAGGAATTCGAGATCTGCTTACCGACTCTGACGAGAAAGGACGGTTAGAGGATGAGATCCTCGAGAAGATCCATATGGGGCCTGGGCGTGATATCAGGGACAGCCTGAAATTCATTTCTGAAGAGTCTGATTTGAAGAGGTTGAAAAGTCCTGAGTTCCAGGCCTATGTGTCCAGGGCCGGTGAGTTGGAACAACGCCTCGAGCGTGTTCTGTCTTCGAGGACCTCTGATTGGCTGCGATGGTATGAAATACGAAGAAAAGGTGTGGTGCTTCACGCCTCGCCGCTAAATGTTTCGCCGTACCTGGAAGAGTCCCTCTATTTGGAGGGGAGAAGCACAGTTTTTACCTCAGCAACCCTTTCAACGAACGGAGATTTTTCCTATTATCGATCCCGAATGGGAATCTCTGAAGATGTGTTGGAAAAGGTTTATACTTCCCACTTTTTTTTTCAGGAACAAACGCTCATGTACATTCCAAAGGATTTGCCTCTCCCCGGTCATCCCGATTTCGGGCTCAGGGCGGCAAAAAGAATCTTGGACATTTTGAGGATCACTTCCGGGCGGGCGCTGGTCCTGTTTACCAGTTATCAAAATCTCAACCTTGTCCATCAAATTCTGGAGGGTGAAATCCCCTATACCATCTTTAAACAAGGGGCCGCTCCTCGCTCTTTGCTGCTGGAGGAATTCAAGCGCGACACACACTCCGTACTATTGGCAACGGGGTCTTTTTGGCAAGGCGTCGATGTTCCGGGGGAAGCCCTTAGCTGTTTGATCATTGATAAGCTTCCCTTTGACTCGCCGGGTGAGCCTGTTGTCGGAGGTCGCATAGAATCCATCCGTAGGCGCAAAGGGAATCCCTTCATGGAATACCAACTCCCCTCCGCCATCATTTCCCTTAAACAGGGGTTAGGAAGACTCATCAGAAACACTTCTGACAGAGGCGTTCTCTCCATCCTAGATATCAGGATGATCAAAAGCCGATACGGCCGTTTCTTCTTCGACAGTCTCCCTCAAATCCCATTAAGTCATGAGCTTTCTGACATTAAACGGTTTTTCGGTCAATCAGTCTAGTACCCATCCATAAATGACCATTTTGCCCAATCCCTGCGTCATACTCAAATTTTAATCTTCGAAATACTTCAATGTATTCCTGGCTGTCCCGATGAAAATCGGGAGGGTTAAAATTATCGTATTCCTTGATATTGAACAAAATTCTTCATTTCTGGATGGACACTAGTCTAAGTCATTTGAGGGGATATTCTGCTCCTCCGATTGATGCCCCTTACTCAATACTCCGAGACTCCAGGTGTTTTTACTTGAATGTTTAGTTGTTTTTCCCATATATTCTCCTCAACTGGTGTCGTGTCTCAGAAATACCTTCCATAATTTTTGCCGGTTCAATGACACATTGGGGGCATGGGGGTCTCTTTTCAGTTTCACCACCATCTATCCAGAGGTCGTGG
>CAZFMX010000057.1:0-20660 GCA_964520425.1 uncultured Desulfobacteraceae bacterium | reverse complement strand
TAGATGGTGGTGAAACTGAAAAGAGACCCCCATACCCCCAACGTGTCATAGAACCTGCTAAAATAATGGAAAGTATCCTGGGACACGACACTAGCGATGAGGTCTAAAAGTCCGGTCTTCTGCCAAGGCGGCCTGTCCCGAGCTTGTTGAGGCGGAGGAAGTCGGCCATGGCAATTTTTGAACACTGAATGCCGAAAGAAACTATGCAACCTCCTGGAACGGATCTTTCAGTAGTATGGTCTCCTCTCTCCCACTTCCCACTCCGATCACAGATAAGGGGACCCCCGTAAGATCCACGATCCTGTTCAGATAGTCTCTTGCCTCAGCGGGTAGATCGTCGATCCGCCTGGCAGAGCTAATATCATCGTCCCATCCAGGAAGCTCTTCATAGATAGGGATACATTGCGACAGTCTTTTGAGACCTGCAGGAGTGGCCTCAATCCGTTCCCCTTGGAGTTCATATCCCACACAGATTTTTAGTTTCTTCAGACCGGACAAGACATCGAGTTTTGTTATATTCAGACTGGTCAAACCATTAAGGCGGACCGAATCACGTATCATCACCAGATCCAGCCAGCCGCACCGACGACGGCGTCCTGTGGTAGCACCGAACTCCGCGCCCTTTTTCTGGATATAATCACCCGTCTCATCTTCCAGCTCAGTAGGAAAAGGCCCAGCCCCCACGCGGGTCGTGTAGGCCTTCACAATGCCGAGAATGTGATGAAGTTTATCAGGGCCGACAC
Source organism: uncultured Desulfobacteraceae bacterium (assembly GCA_964520425.1). Classification (GTDB taxonomy): domain Bacteria; phylum Desulfobacterota; class DSM-4660; order Desulfatiglandales; family HGW-15; genus JAFGFY01. Next base: position 19,917 of record CAZFMX010000057.1, on the reverse strand, counting down.
CGGCTCCAGCGCATGCACTCCCTGAAACGGGATTTGACGAAGTCACAAAAGGATAAGTCCCGTGGTCAATGTCCAGATGTGTTGCCTGAGCTCCTTCAAAGAGTATGTTTTTTCCAGACTTGATGGCTTGATCGATTTCCAAAGACACATTTGAAATGTATGGTTGAAGGATTCCCGCCATAGACTTGTATTCATCAAAGACGGCCTTAGGCTCAAGCGGCGCTGCATTCAGGAATTCCGTGAGATAAAAATTCTTTTCCTTTAGATTCGATTCGATCTTCTCTTTAAGGGACTCGAGGTCCAGGAGGTCAATAGTCCTAATTCCGATCCTTCCCACCTTGTCTTCATAGCATGGTCCAATGCCGCGCCCCGTGGTTCCTATTTTGTCCTTTCCTTTGGCCTCCTCTCTGGCCAGATCAATGGCCTTGTGATAAGGCATGATAAGATGAGCCTTCTCGCTCAGCGAGAGGTTCTTCGGCCCTACGGCAATCCCCTTTTTTTTCAACTGGTCAATTTCTTCTAAAAGTACTGCCGGATCCACCACCACACCGTTCCCAATCAGGTTTTTCTTGCCTTTATGAAGGATACCCGAAGGAACAAGATGGCAGATGGTTTGCTCATCGTTGACCACAAGGGTATGGCCCGCATTATTCCCACCCTGAAACCGAACCACATAATCTGTCTGCGGGGTTAGAAGGTCAATGACCTTCCCCTTCCCCTCATCTCCCCACTGGGTTCCCACTACTACGACATTGGACATTTGAAACTCCTTTTATGGGACAGTCATTAATTGGCCGATCTGAAAACGACCCGGTCCTTTGTAGTTCGAAACCGTCCCCTTGTCAATGGCTTTTGCCACGACTCACTCAGTTCGGGATCTGATATTTCCTTGTTATGATCCCCTCATTTTGCTAGACTGGAATAGTGTGGAAGTCTCCTGAAAACAGACAGGGCTACATATACCGGATCAACACCAATGCCTACTTCGTGGGATACTGGGTAGCAGATAGATTGGTACTTCATCTAAAAAGACCGCAGTGAAGTTAGTCAACCACCTTCGGCTGAAGCCGAAAGCTTGAGGGTCCAAGGAATCAAGGAGTCAAGGGGCCAAGTGAAAAAACGATCATGCCTTCCCTTGAATCCTAGAATCCTGGAACCCTTGAATCCTGACTGTCTTAATAAAATCGAACTGAAGTCTTCGCCTAAAGGCGAAGGATTTTCTCCCATTCCCAGAATGGGACATTAAGAAGGAGCAATCATGAAAAAGCTATTACTCGGATTCACTCTCATTTTCTGCTTCGCAGGTAAGACATTAGGCGCTGATTCTCTCATCAGTGAGGATTCAGAGACCTGCATAGATTGCCATGCCTCGTTGCATCCCGGAATTGTTCAGGATTGGCTGAAGAGCGCTCACGCAAAGGTCTCACCGGCACAAGCTCTCAGTAAACCGAAATTGGAAAGGAGGATATCGGTTGAAAAGGTTCCTGAGCGTTTGGCGAATGGGGCGGTGGGTTGTGCTGAATGTCACACCATGAACGAAAAGACCCATCAGGACTCTTTTGAGCACAACGATTATCAGGTTCATACAGTGGTCACCCCGAATGACTGTGCCGTCTGCCATGAAGCCGAAGCTCGGCAGTATCAAGAAAATCTGATGTCCAAAGCGCGTATGATTCTCTTGGAGAATGAGGTTTACATGGACCTTATGACCCAGATCAACGGGATCCATCGTTTACAGGACAAGGAGATCATTGTCATCCCGCCCAATGCCGACACGAATGCCGATGCGTGTCTATACTGTCATGGCACAAAGGTTGAGATGGAGGGACTGCGAACCGTGGACTCTGATATGGGTGAAATGGAGGTTCCCATTCTCTCCGGATGGCCTAACCAGGGTGTTGGACGGCTCAACCCGGACGGTACCACAGGATCGTGCTCAGCTTGTCATGTGCGGCACCAATATTCTATCGAGATGGCGAGGAGGCCTTACACCTGTTCCGAATGCCACAAAGGACCGGATGTCCCCGCTTACGCCGTCTATCAGGTAAGCAAACATGGTAATATCCATTCAGCCCACAATAAGGAATGGGATTTCGGGGCCGTTCCCTGGAAGGTCGGAAAAGATTTCACCGCACCCACCTGCGCCACATGCCACGTAAGTCTTCTAGTCGGAGAAGATGGTGAGATCGTCGCCGAGAGAACCCATCAAATGAACAATAGGATTGCCTGGAGGCTTTTTGGTGTCCCTTATGCCTATGCCCACCCCAAATCTTCGGACACGTCCATTATCCGAAACAAGGCGGGATTGCCATTGCCCACAGAACTCACCGGTGAACCGGTCAGCCAGTTTCTGATCAATACCGAAGAACAGCAACAAAGACAGGACGCGATGAAGACCATCTGTCTATCTTGCCATGGAAATGGCTGGGTCGACGGACATTTTGAACGTCTTGGAAACACGATTGAGACCACCAACGAGATGACTCTCACTTCAACCAAAATCCTCATAACGACCTGGGACAAAGGGGCGGCCAAAGGGCTTGAACAACACGACAGTATTTTCAATGATGCGATTGAGAGAAAGTGGGCGGAACAATGGCTATTCTATGCCAACTCAGCGCGCCTGGCCTCAGCTATGGCAGGAGCTGATTATGGTGTTTTTGCCAATGGTCGCTGGTACTTATCAAAAAATATTCAAGAGATGCTTGATTATGTTCACATGAGAGAATAGATTCGCTTTGCGGTTCTATAATCCCTTCTTATCCAGAATCTTCTCAATCTCGTCCATGGTGCGGTTCATGGCTGCCATGGTTTTATCGAAAGGCTCTGAAGTCGTCATGTCCACACCGGCCGCTTTCAAAAGATCTATGGGATACTTGGACCCGCCCGAAGAGAGGAATGTAAGAAAATTCTCCACAGTCCCTTCTTCTCTATTGATCACCTTCTCGGCCAGGGCCATGGAAGCGGTGAAGCTCGTAGCATATTGATAGACATAGTAGTTGTAGTAGAAATGTGGGATGTAAGCCCACTCAACCGTCACATAGTCTTCGATAAGCGTCACGCCCTCTTCATGACCATAGTATTTTTTCAGGATCTCGGAATATAAATCCGTCAACACATCTCCAGTAAGAGGTTGATCCTTCTCGGCTATCTCATGTATTTTGAGTTCATATTCGGCAAACTGGGTTTGTCTGAACACCGTTCCTTTGATACCGTCCAAGTATTCCATGAGCAGAGAGAGTCGCACATCATCGTCTTTGATCTTCTGCATCATGAGGTTGTGGAGCAGGGCCTCGTTGAAAGTGGAGGCCACTTCAGCCACAAAGATGGAATAGTCTGATAGGGGATATGGCTGATTCTTGTTAGACAAATAACTGTGCATGGTATGTCCAAGTTCATGGGCCAGAGTACTCACGTCATTATATTTGCCATTGAAATTTAAAAGAATATAGGGATGTACATCATAGGCGCTGCCATTGGAATAGGCCCCTGATCGTTTGCCCCCGGTGGGATATACATCCACCCAACGATTAGCAAACCCTTGTTTCACCACCTTTAAATATGCTTGCCCCAGTGGCTCGCAGGCTTCCAGAACCAAGGTCTTAGCCTCATCAATCGTATATTCCAGATCGACGTCCTTCACCGTCGGGGCATATAGATCAGAATATTTCAGGGTCTCCACCTGCAGCATCCGTTTCTTGATCTTGAGATAGCGATGGAAGGAATTCAGGTTCTTGTTCACATTGTCAATCAAAGAATAATAGACTTCAACCGGGATATTGTTGACATCAAGAGAGGAATGCAATGAAGACTCATATCCTCGCACCCTTGTGTAGAATATATCGCTTTTTATATTGGAGTAGAGAGATACACCCAGGGTCTGCCTGTAATCGTTCATAACACCCCAGAATTTTCTGAATACCAGTTCACGATCCTCGCGGTTAGCCGCGGAACGATACCGAGTGTAGCCGGCCTGATTGAGTTTGGCTTTTGTACCGTCGGAGAGTTCGACCTCCGGATACGGCAACTCGGCATTGGCAAAGACAGAACGGATGTCACCCGGGGCTCCCGCCATCATACCGGCCTCAGCGATAATCTTCTCTTCTTTGGCAGAGAGTTTGTGCTCCTTGCGCCGCTGCAGATCGTAGAGATAAAACCGATAGACCTCCAGCTCAGGCAATTCAATGATAAACCGATCAATATCTCCCTTATCCATCTTGACTAATTCCGGCTCGATAAATGAAGTTTTACTGCTGAAATTAGTGCCTATTTGGGCCATTTCCTGTTTCATCCCCATATGATGGGCTTCACGCGTATCTTGATCAGACTTCATGGAGGCGTAAGAATAGAGACGTGAGAACTCTTTGCTCAATTCGCTGCTTAGGTTGAGACATGAAAGCAAGGAATCTGCCGATGTCGTCAGTTTGCCTTTGTATTGGAGCACTTTATCCAACTCCTCCACCAGCTTCTCTTTTGATGTCCGCCATAGATCCTCAGATTCATACAGGTCTTCAAGCCGCCATGTATCTTTCTCCGCCACTTGGGATCGATCACGCGTCTGCGATCCTACATTGCCTTCAGTCAAAAACATTGAGAGAATAATCATCATTGTGATAAAAGCACCTGTTCCTTTCTTCATAGTCACACTCCTTTTCCCACATTTCACTCAAGCATGAGCCCTCATACCTAATAGTCCCCGTGTCGTGTGTCAGAAAAACTCTTCATAATTTTAGCAGATTCTAAGGCACTTTGAATCTGTACAGTAGGAAATTATTATTTATGTTAATTCTGAGACACAGCACTATGTTTAAGACCGAACAAATGAACAATCTTCAAACATCTCCGGCCATCGTTATCCGGCTACTTGTGATGATATAGATTAAAAAGCATGTCAGGAGCAAAGCCCCCAGCATTTGGGAATCCCTTGCTTTCGTAAAATAGGCAATCATGAACACAATCGCAGACCCGAACAAAACGGTAAAGGTCCTTGGAATACGTCTCAAAACCACTCTCCCGAAATGAACAAACCTTACATGACTTACAAGGAAAAAGGAAGTCATGAGGATCGTACCCCATACAATCCATCGATTCTCCACGAATAGACACACCCCCAGAGCCACCATAGCGCCTGCCGGGCTGGGCAGGCCCTTAAAAAATCCTGGCGGAATTGATTTATCATGCTTGTCATGGGCTAAGAACCGCCACAAACGGAACCCTATGGAAAGAGAGTAGAGAGACCCAAAGGCAAAAGAGGGGAACGAGCCCCCCCCCTTTAAAAAGATCAGCAATCCTGGGCATAAGCCAAAACTAATGAGGTCTGCAATATCATCAAACCAGGGGCCGAATTTTGTGCTTCCGTGCTTTTCAGCCATCCTGCCATCGAGCAGATCGAATATCTGCCCGGTCAAGATGGTAATGGCCACATAGACATACAGTCCTTGAAAGACCAGAATGATTCCAACCAGGCCGCACAGTAGATTCAGTGAGGACAAGATATCCGCATAAAAACGATTGGAGATGGTTTTGAAAACACTCGATGAAATTGACAAAACAATGCAGACGTAGAGTATATGATTAGCGATTTTTGGAATCGGCAAGCCGTCATCCAGTAATGCCAAGTAAATGATCAGGAAAAAGCAGAGAATGGCTTTGACCTTTCCAAAGTTATTCGCAGCCACAGAGAAGGTTGTAAAGCGCTTAATAAGATATCTGACCAGGAACTGTCCACAGATTTCTATAATCAGCAGGGAATAGACTGACGGAATACTCAACAGGCCATGATGGGCAAAAAACACGAAGGGTGGTAAATAGGTCAGCTTATCGCAAAGGGGATCGAGTTCTTCGCCGAAAGGGCTTGCTAGGTCGCAGCTCCTGGCTATCAGCCCATCAATACCGTCCATGAAGGCTGAGAGTGTGAAAAGGAGAATGGCCCAGGTATGTTGTTTGAACACAAAATAGAGTACCGTACTCGAGAGTCCAATGATGACCCTCCATATGCAGATACTGTTTGGATGGAAATACCAGCTTCTTCCCAAATAGTCTCTTCCTTTAGGGTTTTTCAAGGCAATAAAAAAGCCCAGATACACCAAGGCAGACAGGGCCACAGCGATGATGATTAGGATAATCCTATTCAATGAAGACCTCCTACAATTTAGCAATATCATAAAGGAACAAGAAAATACAGCCACTAAATCATAACGCAGGGAGATAACATGGCAGTCCCCTCTCTGCGTTTCATGAATTTCCCTGCTCCTCAATTCTTTTGCATTGACAAACCTCAATTCCCCCTGCAAAAATGCGCAAGTTGCAGCTTGTCCATCCTCATTAGCACTATGCCATCTCTTCTTCTTAATATTTTATCCACCCTCCTCAGCAGCTACTGAGGACGTGCTATAGACGGTGGCTACGAAAGATAGGCTGCAGGGATCTTCAGAATTCAATTGCATCTGACAAACATGTCAAATCTAACAATTATGTCTAATTTTTAGATTCTTTTTGACCGCAATGGCAGGGACTGAAGAAGTTCTTTTGCCATGGGATCAAGTAGTGTTTAGGAGAATGATGTCATGAAGTTGGAATTTATCGAGGCAAGAGATCTACCGGACGCATGGTTTCAATGTATCTACCGGTTGCTGGAAACAGGGAGGGAGTATACCATCGATAGAGGGAGCTATGAGGGGCAAAAACGCCTTGAATTCGATCATGTCACAATCCAAATCAAGTATCCTGGCGTTCGTCCTCTTTTGCCGGATATTCCTCCTGCTCTGGGAATACCGAATCCGGTGGCTGAAGGGTATCTGGAAGAATATCTTCCCTACCTTATGACTTCTGCCAAGAAGCCCGGTGAAGACTACACATATGGTCAATTCCTTGAATCGCAGATAGAAGAAGTAGTCCGCATGTACAGGGAAGATGGTCACGCGACCAATCAGGCATACATGACGGTGGGAGACCCGGGGTCCATTTTTCTTGATGACCCTCCCTGTCTCAGAGGGATTGACACGCGAATAAGGAATGACAAGCTCCATTTTATTATCTATTTTCGGTCATGGGACTTATGGAATGGCTTGCCTGCAAACCTAGGGGCCATTCAACTACTCAAGGAGTATATGGCCTCGAGCATCGGGGTTGAGGATGGGCAGATCATAGCCTCAAGCAAGGGACTCCATCTCTACGATTATGTGTGGGACCTGGCAAAGCTTCGGACTATGTGTGACTCCCCTTCCGCCCTAAGCGCGGGCGAATGTACAGATGAGGATTGATCTTAAAGGGCTGGATACCCAAGAAACGGAGCAATGGGCTATTGATCAGGGATTTGAACCCTTCCGTGCCCGCCAAATCCGACAGTGGCTTTTCAAGAAGCTCGTCACTTCCTTCGACGAAATGACGAACCTTCCCAAGGACCTACGCAGACTTTTGCATGAAAAAGCCTTCATCACTGCTTTGGACTGTGTCAAGACCCAGGAATCCATTGACGGGACAAAAAAGTATCTCTTCAGATTAAAGGATAACCATCTCATTGAATCCGTCCTCATCCCTGAGCAAAACCACTATACCTGCTGCATTTCATCCCAAGTCGGTTGTGCCATGGATTGCCGGTTTTGCCTTACTGCCAAAAAGGGGCTGAGAAGGAATCTCTCGTCTTCTGAAATCATTGAACAGGTGATCCATGTGAAACGCGCTATCCCGAATCAGGATCAGGTCAGGAACATCGTTTTCATGGGAATGGGAGAGCCTCTGGCCAACTACGAAGCCGTTAAGAAGACGACAATCAACCTCATGAATGATGATGGGCTGAATTTCTCCAAGCGAAGGATTACGCTTTCCACCTGTGGGCTGGTACCCGGGATAAACAGATTAGGGCGTGAAATGAACATCAAGTTGGCCGTTTCTCTGAATGCGCCCGATGATGATATTCGTGATGCCTTGATGCCTATAAACAGGAAATACCCATTAAGAGAACTCCTTGAAGCATGCCGGACATTTCCTCTTCACAAGGGAGAGAGAATCACTTTTGAATATGTACTGATCAAAGGAATAAATGACCAGGATCAGCACGCTCAAAACCTCGCGAACCTGCTCGTAGGAATTCGATCCAAAATAAACCTCATCCCTCTCAACCCTCACAAAGGGATACCAATGCTTCCCCCTTCCGAGGAGACCGTGCTCCGGTTCCAGGATATTCTTTTAAAAAAACACTTTACAGCCATCGTGAGAAAGAGCAGAGGGAATGATATCCTGGCTGCCTGTGGACAACTGGGGAGTGAAGGATTGGATTGATGATTGTCGATTTGCGATTGACGATTTGATGAAGTCGCCCGGCAATAACTCGGTGTTGAATGAATGGCAATTATTATTGCTGTTTGAGAAAGACTGAGAACAGCTTTTGGTAGACATAGCTGTTTGATTTGACGTGCTCGTCAGATTCGGTTGAGACCCAGAAACTTTTATATGCTTCGGAAGCGTGGAGCTGGGGGGTCTCTTTTAAGTTCAAACCCACAAGACTCCTCTGCCCCTACTTCCACCATCTTCGGGACGAAAGGATCTCTGAACAGGCACGTACGAGATATCTCGCTTTAAAAGACTTATTCTGTGGGGCTGCTATCATATATGCAAAAATGAGGTGCCGTTCCATCACCTCTGGACAAATGGTTTGAGCTTAAAAGAGGCCCCCCAAACTCCCTGCATATTAGCATCGTTTTGGAGAAGGATAAACAACAATGATGAACCCTCCTTCTGATAAAAAGGTCCCTGAGAGAACACGGCACATCTCTCCCTTCATGGTCATGGAGGTCCTTGAAAAGGCCCATGAGCTCGCAAGCATGGGCCGTCATATCATCCATTTGGAGATCGGGGAACCCGATTTTCCTACACCGGAGTGTATCCGTGAAGGGGCGATCAAGGCTATACGAGATGGGCACACCCATTACACACACAGCTTGGGGATCATAGAACTCCGTGAGTCGATCTGTGAGCATTATTTTGAAAAATACGGTGTAGAGGTTAGCCCGGATCAGGTTTTGATCACTTCAGGCACTTCGCCTGCCCTCTTTATGATATTTTCAGTCCTCCTGGAGGCAGGAGACGAAGTCATCATCTCCAATCCCCATTATTCCTGTTACCCCAACTTTGTGAAATTCTCAGGTGCAAAACCGATATTCATCAACGTTCGTGAAGAAGAGGGGTTTCAGTACAGGCCCCGAGAGATTGAAGACAGATTGGGTCCTCTAACCAGGGCTATCCTCATTAACTCTCCCTCCAATCCTACGGGTAACCTTTTATCCCCACAGCGAATGGAAGCGATCTCTGACTTGAAGCCCCACATCCTCTCTGATGAAATCTACCACGGACTGGTCTATGAAGAGAAGGAACACTCCATACTCGAATATACGGACAAGGCATTTGTCTTGAACGGGTTCTCCAAGGCCTATGCCATGACAGGATGGAGGTTAGGGTACATTATCTCCCCACCCGAATTTGTCAGGACTCTTCAAAAGATGCAACAGAATTTCTTTATCTGTGCCGCGAGCATATCCCAATGGGGAGGAGTGGCAGCTCTGAAGGAGGCCGCCCCCGATGTCGAACGTATGAAATCCATCTACAATGAGAGAAGGACCTACATGATCCAAAGGCTCAGACAACTGGGATTCGGGCTAACCGTTGAACCGGTCGGGGCCTTTTACATCCTGGTCAATGCAAAACACCTTTCCATGAATTCTTATGATCTCGCCTTTGGGATCCTTGAAAAGGCGGGGGTAGGCGTCTGTCCGGGTATAGATTTTGGGCAGAATGCAGAGGGCTATCTACGATTCTCCTATGCCAATTCTCTTTCAAATATCGAAGAGGGGCTTAACCGTATCGAAAAATATTTGGGCACTCTCCCTTGACTATTATCAGTTTTCCCTGAATTCATTCTACTAAGAGACCTATTCCCACGCGAGGAGAATGGTGATGAGGTCTTTTCGGGATGACTGTCGAGAGGCCTGGTTATTTCAAATAGTTATGGAATGGAGGACCCCCTGGCCCCGAGCGAAGTCGAGGGGAACAGCGGAGGGGGGAACCATCACCCGTCCGTAACTATTTGAAATAACCAGGCCGGGAGACTCGGAATCGAAGAAAAGATCTCATCATCATTCCCTCAATGTTCAATTGATGTGTACCATCATATCATACGAGTTCATTAACCGGATGAATCAACTGCCTGATCCATTCATCATATGGAAAGACATGAAATAAGCGGGTGACCGGGCCTTAAATGGTCAACCACATCTTTTTGACAGGTTGACAATTCCACACTTCTCATGCTATTTCTCATTCCCATGTCACAACTCATTGAACAATACGTGCAAGAGGCCTTGAACGATGATGGGATTTCTCCCTCCGCGTCTCGGGAACTCTTTAACATTGAAGATCCCCTTCTTCCCCTCCTCTTTCATGGTGCTTCTCGAATCCGCGATCAATTCAACGGTAGAGAAATAAAGCTCTGCGCCATCGTGAATGCCAAGTCCGGACGCTGTCCTGAAGATTGCACCTTTTGCGCCCAATCCGCTCATCACAAGACCCGAATAGAGACCTATCCCCTTATGACTCCCAAACAGGTCCTGGAGAGAGCACGGAAGGCCGCGGCCATGGGAGCTAAGCATTTTTCCATCGTTACCAGCGGTACTACAATCGAAGGGAGGGACCTGAAAAAGGTTGTTGAAACCCTTCTTCTTCTGAAAAAGGAAACCGGGCTCTATCTCTGCGGCTCATTGGGAATCATCACGCGAAACACGGCTGACCGCCTTAAGGAATCTGGATTGTCTCGTTACCACCACAACCTGGAGACTGCCCCCTCTTTTTTCTCCGAGATATGTACGACTCATTCATACGAAGATGATCTCGATACCCTGAGATATGCAAAAGAGGCCGGGCTTGAATTATGCAGCGGAGGGATATTCGGACTTGGAGAATCCCCTGAGCAGCGCCTTGAACTCGCATATACTCTTAAACAAGCCGGCATCAACTCTGTGGCCCTCAATTTTCTCAATCCCGTGCCTGGGACTCCCCTGCAAAAGAACGAACCTCTGCGTCCCCTGGAGCTCTTGAAATCTGTCGCGTTGTTCAGGTTCATTCTCCCCAGAAAAGATATCCGCATCTGTGGAGGAAGAGAATATGGGCTAAGGGACCTGCACCCCCTCGTTTTATGGGCTGGAGCCAACGGGATCATGATCGGGGACTATCTGACGACAAAAGGGAGGGATTATCAGGCCGATCTCCAGATGATTCGAGATCTGGGGCTGGAGAGTGCCAGTGAATGATTTTTGAATAGGAGGCTCGCAATAAAATGGATGCGTCATATAACGATATCATTTCTTTCCATGGACACAGTTGTCCTGGACTTGCAATCGGCTACAGAATGACAAAGGCCGGGCTTACCTTCCTGTCAGGCTCCAGGTCTGAAGATGAGGAGCTTGTCGCTATTGTCGAGAATAACGCCTGCGGAGTCGATGCCCTGCAGTATCTCTCCGGTTGCACATTCGGAAAAGGCAATCTCATATTCAGGGACTATGGGAAACAGGTCTATACTCTGTACGATCGAAAGACCAAAAGAGGTGTGCGTGTGGTTTTTAACGCCCACCAGGTTCCTGAAGATTTTCCAAAGAATAGAGAAAGCTTTATCAATTGGCTCTTATCTGAACCGGATGATAGTTTTTTATCCCTTCGTGAAGTGCATGTGAATGAACCCGAACCAGCAAGGATCATGAAATCAGTGGAATGTGCCTTTTGCGGCGAGATGGTTATGGAGACACGAACTAGAGAGATCGACGGTGGATTGGCATGCATTCCATGCGCAGAAAAAAGGTTGAGTGTTAAAGGAGAAGACTGATGTGACATGGAAGTTGAATTCCTGAAAAGTGTCTTTCGCGAAAAGGATTACCCGCCTGCGGACAAGCCGGAGATTGCCTTTGCCGGCAAATCCAATGTGGGGAAATCCTCTCTGATCAATGTTTTAGTAAATCGTAAAGGTATCGCAAGGACGAGTTCCAAACCCGGACGAACTCAGTCCATAAACTTCTTCGGTGTGGAAGATAGGCTTCTTTTTGTCGACCTGCCGGGGTATGGATACGCTCGAGTATCGCGTGAGATGAAAAACTCATGGAAAGAGATGGTGGAGGAGTACTTTCGTAAGCGGCGTAATCTCAAGGCGGTAATTTTGATACTCGATCTAAGGAGAGATCTGAGCACTGGAGATATGGATCTTCTCAGTTGGCTGGGCCATTATGGAATAAGAACTCTTACCGTTCTGACCAAAACAGACAAGCTATCCCGGCCCAAGGCTTCTGTAAGGGTCAAGGAACTCAGCAATCAGTTGAAGGGAATCACTCCGAAAAGGCCTATCCTGTTTTCTGCAAAAACAAAAAAAGGAAGAGAAAAAATCTGGGAAGAAATCAATGATCTTATTCTCGAAAATCCTCAAGACCATAGGCCTTGATCTTTTTGTGAAGGTTGCTTCTCTCCATCCCAATTGCCTCAGCGGTCTGAGAGATGTTACCATTAAACTCGCGTAGCTTTGTCTCGATATACTCCTTTTCGAATCTCATCTTGGCCTCTTTGAACGAGCCCTCCATCAGAGATGTATCGGACACTTCCATGATATCCGATGTCTGGTTGAAGGGAGGTGGAATATCCTTTGAATGAATCGTCTTGTCAGGCGTCATGATCACCAGTCTTTCAACCAAATTTTTGAGTTCTCTCACATTCCCGGGCCAATGGTAATTCCTGAGAGTATTTACAGCTTCCTCGGAAAACTCTTTTAGTTCCAGATTGGTTCTCAAAGACATCTCATTGAGAAACTCATTCACCAGTTCTCGGATGTCTTCGCGGCGTTCTCTTAGCGGAGGAACGTTTATGGGAATGACATTCAATCGAAAATAGAGGTCATCCCGAAAGGTTCCTTTTTCAATCTCTATCTCCAGATCTTTGTTGGTGGCTGCAAGAACGCGCACATCAACATGAATGGTCCTGGATCCCCCTACCCTTTCAAACTTTTGTTCTTGAAGAATTCGAAGGGTTTTGGATTGAGCCTTGAGACTCATATCGCTGATCTCATCCAGGAACAAAGTCCCCTCATGGGCAAGATCGAACTTTCCCTTCTTCTTGGCACCCGCGCCCGTGAAGGCCCCTTTTTCGTGGCCGAACAACTCACTTTCGATGAGCTCTTCAGGGATGGCTGCACAGTTCATCTCGACCATAGGTTTATTCGCCCGTCGGCTTTGACGATGAATGGCATGGGCAACCAGTTCCTTTCCGGTCCCATTCTCACCTGTAATCAACACCCACGCATTCGTCGGGGCGACAACCTGTATCTGTTCCTTTAGCTCCAGGATTGCTTGACTGCTACCGGTTATCCTGTACTTGCGTTTCTCTTTTTCTTTGAGAAGACTGACTTCTTCCTCCAGTCGTGAATAATCGAGTGCATTTTGAATGCACAGAAGTATCTTTTCTAGAGAAAGCGGCTTCTCTATAAAATCGTATGCCCCCAGTTTTGTTGCCCTTACGGCGGTTTCTATAGTACCGTGTCCTGACATCATTACCACAGGCAATGTCGGGGCGGTCTCCTTGATTTTGGCAAGGGTTTCAAGGCCATCCATACCAGGCATCCATATATCCAAGAGAACGAGTTCCGGCATGAGTTCTTCAATCTTTTCAAGGGCGGAAGTGCCATCTTTTGCAATGATGACTTCAAATCCTTCGTCCGTCAGAATTCCGTCCAGCGACTGAGCGATACTCACTTCATCATCAACAACCAATATGGTTCTCACCATGGGCTATGCCTCACGATCTTCCCATCATTTCAATAGCCAACCGGGCGGTCCTCTCAGACGCACCCCCTTCTCCGAGCCTATCCTTCACGACTTTTAAATTTCTTATCATATCCTCTCTTTCCTGACGATTCTCAAGAATCCGAAACGCTTCCTCTGCGAGCTTTTCCGGATTGAATGCATCCTGAACCAGTTCTGGGACAATCTGCCTCTCTGCTACCAAATTGACCAAGCTGATATAGGGGACGTTTACAAGTTTCTTCCCAATCCAGTAGGTCACCGGCGATACGCTATAGACAACAATCATAGGTACTCCCATGATCGCTGTTTCCAAGGTCGCTGTACCGGAAGCAACCAGTGCAAGGTCACATGCCCTCAAGGTACTGTAAATATCAAGATCGGAGATATGAATTACAATGTTCGAGTCAGCGAGGAAAGACTGCACCAAATCAACGGAAACGGTTGGGGCTACTGGCAATAGGCATTCAAGTTGCGAATAGCGAGAGGAAATGATTTCAACAGCTTTCACCATTAAAGGCAAGGTATTCTCTATCTCTTCTTGCCGACTGCCGGGCAAAAGACCGATGACAGGAGAAGCATTTTGAAGATCCAGCCTTCCAATGGCGTCTTCTTTGCTGGAATGTTCAGGAATGGCATCCAAGAGAGGATGGCCTACATACGTGACATTCACCCCCTTCTTTCGGTATAGATCCTCCTCGAAAGGTAAGATTACCGCCATTCGGTCAACTCTTTTGGCCAACTTGTTGATCCGACCCTTTCTCCAGGCCCACACTTGAGGGCTGATATAGTATAAGACCGGAATCTTCCATCGTTTGGCAAGTGAGGCTAGGTGAATGTTGAAATCAGGATAATCAATCAGAATGAGAAGATCGGGAGAGGGAATGCTCTTCAACATATTCTTTATTTTTTGCCGGGCTTTGAGAATGACTCCAAGTCGAAAGAGTACCTCTGTGAGTCCGACAACTGCCATTTCTGAGGCTGGAACCAGTATCTCGACACCAGCCTGTTTCATGTGGGTCCCGCCGATTCCCGAGACAGTGATCTCAGGGTCATATCTCTTCAAGGCGCGAACGAGATTGGAACCGTGCAGATCGCCCGATGCTTCCCCAGCGACAATCAGGATGCGTCTGGGTTCTTCTTCGTCAAGGGGCGGTCTCGAAATTTCCACACCCTCTCTCAATCTGATTGATGATCGCAAGGACATATTTTAAGGCTCTCCGCCCATCGCGTCCGGACACAACGGGCTCTGTCCCATTCATAACGGCGTTTACAAATGAAGAAATCTCATCAGCCAGAGCATCACTACCTGGAAAGTTCGTTTTTTCAGTAGACACTTTTGAAATATTGGTCAAGTCCTTGGTCTCGCCATCCAAACGGGTCACGCTAATCTCGTTCTTTAGACAATTGACAGAGATATAGGCATCAGACTGAAAGACCCGGATCTTTCTCAAGTTATTATCAGATACCCTGCTAGCCGAGAGATTAGCGACCGTCCCATTCTCAAAGATCATTCTCACATTTGCAATGTCCGTCTTATCCGTGACAACCGACATGCCAACGGCATGGAACTCTCTTACTTCGGATGGGATGACATCCAACATGATGTCCAGATCGTGAATCATCAAGTCAAGGACAACATCCACGTCTGTGCCCCTAGGAGTGTAAATGTTCATGCGATGAGATTCAATAAGGACAGGATCCTTCAACAGGGATTTCATCTTGACTACGGCCGCTTTAAAACGTTCAACAAGCCCCACCTGCAAGACAACATCCTTTTCGCGCGCTATTCGAATCAACGTATCAGCAGGCTCAAGGGCATAGGTGATCGGCTTTTCTATAAGAAGATGGACTCCTGCGGATAGAATGTCTTTGGCGATTTCAAAATGCTTTTCAGTAGGCACGGCAAGGCTAACGGCATCAACATTTTTCAAGAGGCTGCGATATTCTCTATAGGGCTGTGTATCATGGAGTTTTGCGATTTCATGCGCCCTGTCATCGTCAGTATCAACCACACCAACCAGATCCACAGCCGGTATGGCAGCATATTTCTGAGCATGAAATCCTCCGAGATGCCCGACTCCGATAACTCCGACTTTGAGTTTTTCCTTTACGGTCCTCTGTGACCTCATTTTTCCTATCCTGTCTGACAGATGATGGAAATCCCTGCTTGATTAGCAAATCGGATCATTTCAGATTTATCAAATATGAGGGTTTTGCCGGCCTCCAAGGCCAGGACAGAGGCCTTGACCTTTGACATATTTTCTACTGTTTTCAACCCGACAGTCGGCATATCAAAGCGCAAGTCCTGATTGGGTTTACTCACCTTGATCACAACGGCCTTCTCTCTCGCCAAGCGCCCCCCTCTGAGAATAGTCTCGTCCGTCCCTTCCATAGCCTCCAGAGCTAAGACTGTTTTTTCTCTCACAACCACACACTGCCCGATATCAAGCCTTCCTAGTTCCTTGGCCATCTTCCATCCGAACCGGATGTCCTCCTCTTCCTTTTTTGATGGTTTTTTCTTAGT
The DNA here is from genome assembly GCA_964520425.1 of uncultured Desulfobacteraceae bacterium. Lineage (GTDB taxonomy): Bacteria > Desulfobacterota > DSM-4660 > Desulfatiglandales > HGW-15 > JAFGFY01. The sequence goes on along the minus strand of CAZFMX010000057.1, from coordinate 3,567 downwards.
GATGCATCCCGGGGAGGAGACCAAGTCAGGAAGGAAAGACGTGGCGCTGATAATCTCAATACCTTCTTTCTCGAGTTCTCCGGCCAGGGATCCCAAAATGCCGTCATCATGAAAAATAGCCATTTTAGACATGAATACCAAACCTTTCAAATCAGGCTTGATTTTATACATAAGCCTTTTATTGATGGTACCTGCCATCAATGCCTTTTGCACACCATGTCCTTTAAGGCCTTTGATCAAATGTCCCAGCTGTCCCAAATGTATCCAGACTATCTGATCTACGCTGTCGGCCAATTCAGGATCGGCTTCTTCCCGGAACGCTACGGCCACAACAGGATGGCCCTGCATTCGGGCTGTCTCTGCCGCCATGATTGGAAAACGACCACCACCGGCGATGATTCCTATGATTTCCTTTTCTTTAGACACCATTGTGTTTTCAGATGAACGTTTTGCAGCTTCTATTCATAACCGAGAATAATAAATGCAGCATGGGCTGTTCCCGAAAGAAGATATCTCAAAAAGAATTCCACTGAAGCCCCAACGATCCGACCTTTGAGGGAGAAAGCCCCGGGGTGCACCCCGGGGGGTACGCCTTAGAACTTATGGCAGAATGTCTGACTCGCCTGGAAGAAACGGCCCCTTAAATCCTCAAAGTGCGGATCACCGCCACTGGATCCTATAGATATCGCCTTGAGGGAATAGTCCTTGCCGCATTTCAATGATAACACGAGTCACTAGGAACTACCTCATTATTCCTCTCTCTGATTGGGTTATAAAATTCAGGAGCATCTCCAGTTCGGGAAAAGGTTCCATTTCTTTTTTTACTTGGTCCACCCCTTTATCCAGTTTCTTGTTTTCACGCCAGATGATCTGGTAGGCCCTCTTTAAACCGTCAATCGTGTCCTGAGAAAATCCGTGGCGACTCAACCCGACACGGTTGATTCCATAGAGCCGTGCTCTGTCTCCGGCCGTGACCATAAAGGGGGGAACATCCCTCTCAATTGCCGCTTTGCCCCCAACAAAGACATGAGCGCCTATTCGAACAAACTGGTGCACAGCCACAAGGCCACTGAAATTGGTATAGTCTCCAATTGTGATATGCCCGGCCAGAGTGGTTAGATTCGACATAATGATCTTATTCCCCAAAAAACAGTCATGGGCGATATGTGAGTAGGCCATTATATAATTCCCGTTACCTATCACAGTCTCCCAATCCTGCTTGGTCGTTGCCCGGTTAATACTCGAGTATTCCCTGATGATGTTATCGTTCCCAATGATAACGCGGGTATCTTCTCCTTTATAGCCGATATCTTGCGGTGGAGCGCCGATAGAGACAAATGGATAGATGCGATTGCGGGCCCCGATCCGGGTATGTCCCGCGAGTGATACGTGAGAGAATAGAACAGTCTCTTTTCCAATGGTGACATGGTCCCCGATGATACAGAAAGGGCCCACTTTGACGGAAGGATCCAAACGGGCGTGAGCGCTAACAACGGCCGAGGGATGAATATCCATACTCATTTATCTCGTTTTTTCAACTCGCTAGGCTACTGTGGCCAAAAGTTCTGCCTGAGCAACAAGATGATCTCTCACAAATACCTTTCCGGCCATCTTCCAGAACTTAGACCCGGCTCTTAGGGTTTCTACCTTAATAATGAGTTGGTCACCCGGGATTACCGATTTACGGAATTTCACCTTGTCCATTGAGGCGAAAAAGAACATACTCGGTTTCCCTTCTTCCTCTGAATCCGCCTTGGCCAAATGGGCCAACACACCCCCGACCTGGGCCATGGCTTCAATGATGAGAACACCAGGCATGATGGGATTCCCCGGGAAATGCCCCTGAAAAAAGGGTTCGTTGCTGGTCACATTCTTGATACCCACCACCCTCTTGCCCGGCTCCAGTTCCGTAATAGTGTCCACAAGCAAAAAAGGATATCTATGCGGCAACATCCCTATGATATCTTGATAGACCAAAGGTAATTTCATGGCTCCTCGTGATGCTTCTCCAATAGCTTTAATCTCTTCTCGAGTTCATGTATATGTTCGTTCAATCCGGGAAGTCGGCTCAATAGCTTCCTCGTCCTCAGCTAAAGGAAATGAGGCTAAGTCCGCTATTTCATAAAGTGTAAACACTCACTATTCCATCTGAGACGGAAACGATTTCATTCACCTTCGCTAGGATCCCCTGCAGCTTGCTGAAGGAAGGAATGGCAAGGTGACCCGCCGAAGCCTTGTGCGCCCGTCCTCCGCAGTAGCCTGCTACGAAGGATGAGAAGGCGGGTTGGCTTCGGCGAATTTCGCTTTGATACCCCGTAGATTGCTACGGGGAGCTTCATTAGGAGATCTATCTTTGAATACTCAGCGTTTCAAAGCGCTACTAAGTGATGCCGGATGAGGGCTTCACTGCCGGACGCTCCTTCATTGTGAAGAACATCCGACAATGTCCATTACTGGGACGCCTTGTCATAAGCGCTGATGACTTCGGCAGTGATGTCGACACTACCGTCGTTGTAAAGAAGACCGGTCCCCCTCTTTGACAGGATGATGGTATACCCCTCCTTCAACCCGATCTCCCTGACAACACCAATCAACTCATTATACAGCCGGCTTGTGGCGGACTCTCGGAGCTGTTTCACCCTTGCTTGAGTATCTTCGTAAAGATAATTGAAATGTCGAGCTTTGCTCTCATATTCCATTTTCTTATCTTCCTGGGCATCCAGACTCAACATCATGCTTTGTTTCTCGTAATCTTCCTGAAGTTTGCGCAAGGCGTTCTGTTCATCAGTCAGCCTCTTCTGCATCCCTTCAATTTCTTTCTGAAGCTTGGTTCTCTCTTTCTCAAAGGCCAGAGATTTTTGTTCTACCTCTTGGATATCCACCACTCCAATTTTAATGGGGCTCTGTGCCAGGGCATTAAAGTGGAAACCAAGGACAATGATACTCACAAAAACAAATCGAAAAAGATTTTTCATAGTTCCTCCTACTGTTAATTAGAATTCAATAAATTGTATAACAAAAAAGCAATGAGGTAAGCTCGTTACCATCAGAATCCTCCGGAAAATTGAATTTCACCGACGCTCTCATTCTTATGCGGGTCTAACTTCCTGCCATAGTATATACTCATCTGACCCATCATAGGAGTCCACCACATACCGCCTACGCCCGCCGCCATCCTCATACCGGTGAAATCAAAGTCCTCATCTTTTGTCCAAACATTCCCTGCGTCGAAAAACACGAGTCCGGTAATGCCCCGTTCCTTACCCAAAGGAAACCGATACTCGAAATTGTAAAACATCATTTTCTCACCCCGTATCCTATCTCCGGTAATAGGATCCCTGGGTGAGATGCTGTAATCATCAAATCCACGGACTGACCCGACACCGCCCAGTATGAACTTCTTAAAAACAGGAAGTTTTTCTTGTCCCTTCCTTTTGATAAGCCCCGCGTTCCCCTTTGCCACAAAGACCGTTGACCAGAACAGGGGGAAATACCACTCCGTTCTCAGCATGTACTTGTTGTACCCCACATCACCTCCTAGAATTCCACCTGCCGTCTCGAAACTGA
>CAZFMX010000056.1:0-22203 GCA_964520425.1 uncultured Desulfobacteraceae bacterium | reverse complement strand
CTGATAAGCAGATTCAGACGCATACCGGGTCCGGACACCGGCCTGAAGGGTTCGAAAGCCGAACTCCTCTTTCTGCACCTTTTGTATGGGGACCTTGGACAAGGTTTCGATGGGGCTAGGGAGTTTTGCGTGAATCCCCGGCATGGTGGTCCGGACATGTTCCCCAAACCTCTGAATGACCCCGGCCTCATCGGGTTCGATCTCGTAGATCATATTCCAGGCAAGGATAAGAGCAATGAGAATGATGATTATGATCCAGCCCCCGGGAAAGCCGCTTTTTATCTTCTTGATCTTTTCGAGCACCTCATCCATTTGAGGAGGTGGTCCTCCTTGTCGCCCTTGTCTCTGTTGCTGTAATTTATCCCAGTCCCAGGCCATGAAAATCTCCTACTTGAAAATTGGTTAATTTTTGATAACATACCGGTAAATATTTGTGCCGTCAAGGGATAAAGACCCCTGATCCACCATCAAGCTGTCATCTGCCATTCGACAGGCTTATGGCCCTGAGTAAGTCGGAGGACTGCGTTGCCTTCGAGCGCTTCTCCTTGCGGTGTATTGTTTATACGCCTCAGTCGGCGCTCCTCGACGCCTTGCATCTAACACCTTGCTGGCGCCCAGGTTTCCCCTAAACCCCTTAGTGAACTTTGCCCATCAACAATTCTGATGGTGAATTTTGGGCCCCTTGGAGCCTCTCCCGGCACAATGAGTCGAGAGGTCAGAACAGGTTAATGACCAATAGAAAAGAAAATCTGCTTCCTTTAAAAGAAATTATCTCCTCCCTTCTCAACGATCCGAAGCTTCCCTTCAATCCGGATGACGGGCGCATTTGGAGCGTGTGGGAGGAGACAGTGGGTTCCGCTATTGCACAACATGCCCAACCCGAGTGGATTAAGAGCGGAAAACTTCGAGTCAGGGTTTCAGATTCCATCTGGCTTCAGGAACTGGGATTTGTCAAAGAGACCATAAAGGAAAAGCTGAACAAGAGACTTGGCCGAAAAGCAGTGGGGACTATAGATTTCAGGCTCGGGCCTAGGTAATATTCACTTAGTGATGGAGAAGTCTCCCTGATCCAACAATGGCGGCAATATCTTCAGGCCCTCTTGGCCTCCCAATGAGGCCTCAATCAAGGCCAGTTTGGCGTTGGATCGCATACTCGGATAGAAGACCCTGAGCCTCTTCGGCTCCAGATTGAAACCTCTCATCTTGATGAATAGATCTGCCAGCCGGGAAGTTGGATAGATTATGGCAAACCTTCCCTTGGCTCGCAATGTCTTTGCGGCGGCGTCAAGAATGTCATTTAGGGATGAAAGCACTTCGTGGCGAGCAATGGCCTTTTGCGAATCAGGATTGATGCGTCCGCTATTCTTCGGGCGGTATGGAGGATTGCATATGACGACATCGGCGAATGAAGGCCTCAAAGGTGGGTATTTAAGATCTCCCAGGATGACATCTACTTCGTGATCAAAACCGTTCAGCCGGGCATTTCTCGCAGCCTGCTCTGCAAGCTCCGGTTGTATTTCTAGAGCAAAAACATGCCCCACGGGTTCTGTCAAGAGCAAAACCATGGGAATGATACCACAGCCTGTTCCGAGATCAACCACCACGTCGTTGCGCTTGATAGTGACAAATTGGGCAAGTAAGATCGCATCAATGGAGAATCTGTAACCCCTACGAAACTGGATGAGCTTCAGCCGTCCGTCCAAGAACGTATCCACGCATTCGTCAGGCCTAGGTTCTAATTCAGAGTAATTGGATGATCTCATGAGGATCAATCCTATTGAATACCAGCCCCGTTATGACCTTAGGGTAGAAATAGGTTGATTTTCTGGGCATGATCAGGGCATTGGCAGTGACATTTTGGACATGCTCCATTTTGGTGGGATTGACAAGAAATGTCATCTGATATTCACCTGCATCAACCCGCGAAAGGGCCTTTTCCATATCACTTTGATAGTGAAAGATCTCCTCATTGTCCATGTCTTCTTCGCTGAAACCCAAGGCCTTTTGAAAAATCAGCCGGGAGAGGACAAGGACGTCGAGTTCTTTGAGAGAATCATGGAGGTCTCCTCCCATTTCATCCCGAGCCCCTTGTTTCAGGGTAAGGATGTAATCTGTATGATGCCCATGGTAATGAAACCCAATGGCAGAGGTGATATGACCCTTTTCTTCAAGAACTCTTTTAAATACCTGGTGCCGGGGTGACAGGTCGGAACTCGAGGAGGGGAGGGTGGTCACTTCAAAACATTCTCTGAGTTTTTCGAGAAAGGTCTCAAGTCTGAGAGATTGATATCTCTTGACCAAACGATGTGAAGGTAAGATGGTCAGTCCCTCATCATTCATGTTTGTCATGTACATCATGACGTATTCGAAAGACCTGTTCGGAGGACGCCGACCGTATCTTGCCCTCATGATGTTTCTGAAGTTCCGGGCCGTTTCATAACGGTGATGGCCGTCGGCAATAATAATGGGCTTCTCACGCATAGCAGATACCACCTGTCTAAAGATACCTGGATCCTGTACGGTCCACATCCTGTGTTTTGTACCATCATCGAGTTCAAAAGAAATTTGTGGCGATGCGAGGACAGGCCCTTTCAGGGCTTCGAACACGGTGTTCTCAGGATCTTCGTAGACAGCAAAAACCTGACTGAACTGGGCGTTACTAGCCCTCATCAATTTTAACCGATCATCTTTGTGGGCTGAAAAGGTCTTTTCATGGGGAATGATGACTCCCGAGTCCTTCTCTTCTATGCGTACGAGGGCAATGAGACCCCATCTGGTTCTTGGTCTACTACCGTCTCCGGGATCATATGTAAGAGAGGTGATGTACATGGAAGGGGACTTGCTTGGGATCAGAACTCCCTCTGATTGCCATCTTTCCCAAAGCTCGGCAGATCGCGTATATCGGTTATCCCAGTCCGAATCTCCAGTCTTCCTCTTCCCTAGGATTAACTGGATGACGTTATAGGGGTTGATCTGGTAATATTTCTCCTGTTCCTCCTCAGGGATGACGTCGTACGGGGGGGCGAACAGTCTAGGTATATCGTCAAATGCTTCAAAATTGTATGACAGACCCTTAAAAGGGGCTATAATCGCCATAGTTCGGTTCAACAACCTCCAAGACACAAAATTCGTAAGGGTTTCCTATCAGATCGTGTGGACATGTCAAGCATATTTGATTATGCTGATGTCTTCGTCATCTTCATTGCACTGTCACAGAGACTGTGTCGGATACTCTGTTTCCGAGACAAGAAACCAGGCCTTACATCACAGACCAGGCGGTTCCCCCAAGAGTTCTGAATTATGACCCATTTGGATATCACTTCAAAACCTCTCAGCGATTCATTTCACGAAGAACCGGATATAGTCATTGAGGGCGGCATTTTGATTACCATGGTGGACGGGGAGGACCCGATCAACCCGGCCAGGGTATGTGTGAAAAAGAACAGAATCATTGATGTTCAAATTATGGACGAGACATTTTCATTCCCCGCCAGTGCGGAAATAATCGATGCCTCAGACTGTATCATCATGCCCGGCCTGATCAACAGCCATTGTCACACACCTATGACCCTCTTCCGGGGGGCGGCAGACGATCTGCCCCTTAGAGAATGGCTCTATGATAAGATCTTTCCGATGGAATCAAAACACCTACGACCTGAAACTGTCTATTGGGGTTCGGTACTGGGTTGTCTTGAGATGATTGCTTCAGGCACGACGAGTTTCATGGACGGGTACTTTTTCGAGGATGATACAGTTCAAGCCGTTCACAAGTCGGGTCTCAGGGCCCACTTGGCTCAAGGGGTAATAGATTTCCCTGCTCCTGGCGTACCCGATTCGGCGGAAAATCTGATAAAGGGCACGGAGTTCATCGAAAAATGGGTTGGATTTTCAGATCTCATCTCTCCTGGCCTATTCTGTCACAGCCCATCCACCTGTTCGGAGAAGACCCTTAGCGGAGCCATGGAGATATCAAGGGGTTTCTCTCTCCCCTTACAGATTCATCTCTCTGAGACGTCTGATGAAGTTGACGAGATTATCAAAAAGACGGGACAGCGACCTGTTCATTTTTTGAATAAGTTGGGTATCTTGGATGAAGGGCTGGTTGCTGCCCATGCGGTACATTTAACCCGGGATGAGATAGAGCTTCTTGCAGAAAGAGGCGTAAGGATTGTTCATGTGCCTGAAAGTAATATGAAATTGTCCTCAGGAGTGGCTAGAATAACTGAGATGATAAGCCTAGGGATGAAGGTCGGTCTTGGAACGGATGGCTGTGCCTCGAATAACGACTTGGATCTTTTTAAAGAGATGGATACGGCTGCGAAACTAGCCAAGGTTTCTACCGGCAATCCTGTGAGTATGGAGGCGGAGACGGTCTTGAAAATGGCCACTTCATGGGGAGGAGCAGTTCTTGGGATTGAACAGGAAGTAGGCACCATTGAGAGGGGGAAAAAAGCCGATATTATTGTGGTCGATCTTCGAAGCCCTCATCTGGTTCCCCTTTACAATCCGTTTTCGTCCCTGGTCTATTCGGCCAATGGTGCTGATGTCAGAGACGTCATCGTTGACGGACAGATTCTCTTGAGAAACCGGGTTTTTCAGACCCTGGACCCTGATGAAATTATGGAGAAGGTCAGGGCCCTGACTTCAACCTTCGCTCTAAGGATCTAATCGAACTCATCTATCTTCGCAATCACTTCATCAGGATGCGAGACGTATTGTATGCCCTGAATGTGCTTCCATGTTTCAAGGCCGATAACCGGTTTTCTAGCCTTTAAGGCTAGGGCAATTTCGGACAGGGTACCGTAACCACCCGCGATTGAGACCAAGACATCCGATGCCCTGACCACGAGGAGATTCCTCCCCTCGCCCAAAGCGGTGGGAAGAGCTATCCTGATGTAAGGATTGGCAGAATTCCTTTTTGAACCGGGTAATATCCCTAGGGTCATTCCTCCAGCCTCAAAGCAACCCTTGGCTGCCGCTTCCATGACCCCTCCCAGGCCGCCGCAGACCAGAATCCAGCTCCTTTTACCTATCTCAAACCCGAGATTTTGAGCCATTTTATACGTTAAATCAGTACATTCTCCTGCCCCAATAACTCCCACATATTTGGCACTATTCATTGGATCTCCTTTTCGGGCACAAAAATATTTGCCTTCATCAAGATTAATTGATATCTATATACGAGTTGCCCCGCGACCATTCCGGGGCAAACCCGTTTATAGGCCGAAAGCCAAACACCTCTGGTGAAGGGGGAATGGCTTCGTCAACAAGAAAATGACTTCGGGAAAGCCATGGGAAAAAAGAAAAAAAGGTATTATCTCCTCGCTATTATACCACTTATCATAATTGCAAGCTTCCTTGGATGGTTTATTGCCCAAATTTTTGAGGGAGAAAGACCCGTCGTAAACATCGAGCCGCTTCCGGAATTCATCTCGGGAGAAGTAACATTTAGATTAAAGATCAGCGATGTGAAGACCGGCCTAAAAAGGCTCAAAGTCAACCTTGAAAAAGAAGGCAGGGAAATCATCCTCCTTGAAAAGAAATTTCCCTTTGAAGGATTTTTGAATCAAGGGGGAATACACCGCTATGAGCAGGAAATTGTTGTGGATCCATTAGAGCTTAAACTGACCCAAGGTCAAATCGATCTCAGAGTCAGTGTATGGGATTACTCCAGAAGAGGCGGTGGAGACGGGAACATGGCTGTGGTAGAGCATAGAATGATCGTGGATACTATTCCTCCGGCCATCAGAGCCATTAGCCGAATGCATAACATAAACTGTGGAGGGGCTTGTTTGACTGTCTACCAGACTTCTTCCGATGTAGTACAAAGTGGTGTTTTCGTCGACGAGGTCTTTTTTCCGGGGTATCCAATCGATGAAGAATCACAGAAGGGCATACATATCTGTTATTTCTCTCTCCCTTATAATGCTGGGCTTGATCCCTCCATATTTCTATGGGCCAAAGACAAGGCCGAGAATTCCTCTAAGACAAGCTTCTACTACCACATCCGTGAAAAACGCTTCGGCTCTGAGAGACTGAACATCACGGACGAGTTCCTAAAACGGATCCTGGTATATTTCACTTTTTATCCAATGGATTCCGAAATGAGCGACATTGAAAAATACATCAAAATAAACAATGACTTGAGAAAAGAAAGCCATGAAATTTTCTACCAGTTGAGGGAGGAAACGGCCCCGGAAAAACTATGGGAGGGGACCTGGGTGAGACAGAAGAATGCCGCGACCATGGCCAGGTTTGCCGACCACCGAGATTACTACTATCAGGGCGAGAAGGTGGATGAACAGGTGCATCTTGGAGTTGATCTGGCATCTCTAGCCAATTCCCCGGTTCAGGCGGCGAATAGCGGAAAAGTCATTTTTGCAGAGAGAAATGGCATTTATGGGTTGGCCGTCGTGATAGACCATGGACAAGGATTGTCCTCCCTATATGGACACCTGAGTATCATATCAGTGGAACCCGGGCAGGAAGTCAAGAAAGGGGATATTATCGGTCATACGGGCCAGACAGGACTTGCGGGAGGAGATCACCTCCATTTTGGAATCATGGTCAGTGGAGTACCTGTCGATCCAGTAGAGTGGTGGGATAGCCATTGGATTGATGACAATATCACCAAGAAACTGGATCTGCTCAAGGAATTGGATGACGCCCTCTAGTTCTTTTTCCATTCACCCAACCATAAACTCGTCAGTACCGACAAGATTTCCTTTGTTCACCTCTAAAGGCCCCGCGCCTTTCTGCTGCTTGATTTGATTTTGCCAAACTGCGCCTTGTAGGCGCAGTCAGAGTCATTTGGCTCTGCTTGGAATATGGGACGCATCGGGCACTGGCTATTTTCTCAAGGCCATATCTATTGGCGCCGGTCCTTAAGGCCGGGATTCCTTTTGACAAGTGCGCGAGAATAATGCTGATGGCGAATGTTCGGCTAAAGAGAATCACAAAGAGATTTGATCAGACCGTTGTCGTGAGGAATGTCAACCTGGAGATCTACGATCGAGAGTTTGTGGTCCTTGTCGGACCTTCGGGTTGTGGCAAGACCACTACCCTGCGTATGATCGCCGGGCTAGAGACGATCAGCGAAGGAGAGATCTATATCAATGATCGATTGGTCAATCAGCTTCCGCCTAGAGATAGAAATATCGCCATGGTCTTTCAGAGTTATGCCCTGTATCCCCATATGAAGGTCTTTGACAATATGGCATTCGGCCTGAAGATGCGTAAAGTGCCCAAAAAAGAGATCAAACAAAAGGTACAGAAGACGGCTGAGATCTTGGGTATTGCGGACCTGTTGGAGCGGAAACCCAAACAACTGTCCGGTGGCCAGAAGCAGAGGGTAGCATTGGGCAGGGCCATCGTAAGGGACCCGGAGGTCTTTCTATTCGATGAACCTCTGAGTAATCTGGACGCAAAATTCCGGGCTCAGATGAGGACTGAAATCAAAAAAATACACGATAGCCTAAAAACGACGGTTATCTATGTGACCCATGATCAGGTAGAGGCTATGACCATGGGCGATCGGATTGTGATCATGAAAGAAGGTGTTATTCAACAAGTAGGGCCTCCCCTTGCTCTATACAACACGCCGGTCAATCTCTTTGTCGCAGGGTTTATTGGAAATCCGGCCATGAATCTCATTCCCTGCCGCCTCTTTGAAGAGAATTCACGATTTCATATAGATATGGGAGGGTTTCAGATTCCTCTCCCAAACTCGATGGCACATGATTTGAACTCAATAAAGGGGAAGGACTTGATCTTTGGTATTCGACCGGAAGATATATGTGAAAAAGACGCCGAGCATCACGATTCGTTGGGCAAGCAGGTCGTCCGTGCTGAGGTCAATGTGATTGAGCCGCTGGGTAGAGAAATCTCGCTGAATGTGAATATCGGCGAGAATTCCATGACGGCTCTGCTCAGCTCTGACACGGAGGTAAGACCCCACCAAAACATCGATCTGATCCTGAATCTGGAGAAAGCGCATCTTTTCAGAAACGTGGAGGAGGGAGGCGAGGCTATCATTTAAGCCTTTCGCATTTTTTCTGCATCAATCTCAAGCCCTCAATGAAAGACCCCATGTAATCTCATAGGAGGCATTAACCGGAAAGCTATTGAACATGGCGCTAATGCCTTATAATATTCTGAGACTAATTTTCAGGGTTCTTAATGGAACATTCGATTATTTTGTTGTGTAATGAGGTATGGGCTATTCCCCAAGACGATATCTATAGGGAGCAATGGCAGTGATCTGATCTTTGAGGGTTTGAGAAGCTGTTTCCTACAAGCGAGCTATAAATTCTGCCATAGGTTCTGGGGCGTAAACCCTCAAAGCTCAGATCACTGCGGGGTTCAGTAGAATTTTTTTCCGAGATATCGTCTTGAGGGAACAGCCCATACCTCATCTTTTACTTGATCTGCGAATATATGATACAGAAGACTAGCGTGTAAACACGTCAACCCCATCCGGCGTTCCTATAATCACCTCATTCGCGGAGTCCAGGAACAACCCATGTCCCAGCGTTCCTGGAAATGAATCGAGTTGCCGCCCCAGTTCCTGAGGATTCCCGATCGTTCCAAAATGACAATCCAAGATATGGTTCCCCTGATCTGTCTTGTATGGAGAGCCGTCTTTCATTCGAAGCATGGGCTTGCCGCCGATCACTTTGATCTGCTCCGCTGTGATGTTCCAACCGAACGGGAGGACTTCGACCGGAACAGGACAATTCTCTCCTAAATTCTTCACGAGTTTTGCTCTATCTACAATGACAATGAAGAATCGGCTGGCCGATGCCACAATCTTCTCTCGTAAAAGGGCACCGCCAAGACCCTTAATCAGATTCAGTTGAGGATCCACCTCGTCCGCACCGTCCACACAAAGGTCTAGCACAGGCGCCTCTTCTAGGGTGGTTAATGGAATGATGAGAGATCGTGCTAGCGTCTCTGTTCTCTCCGAGGTGGGGACCCCCACAATGTCAGATAGGTTCCCTTCAGCTAGCCGACGGCCAAGGGCTTCCAGAAAGTACCTTACTGTTGAGCCGGTTCCAAGACCGATTCGTTGTCCATTTACTACACGCTTAGCGGCTTCTTCTCCAGCCTTCTGCTTGAGCTGCTCCATGTCCAAACCTCCAATATGTTTTGCCCGTTTTTTGAATCGTGGGTAATCAGTTTCTCGATCGGTTATATTAGAAAACATGGGAATATTTCAATCTATTTAAATGGTCACCCCGAAGATTCCTGTTTAAAAGTTAGTACGATATTCACCTGAGCATGCTTTTCACTATAATTCCGGTTCATCCGGTTAATGAGCACAAATTATTAGGAGACGCACCTGTGCGCGAGGAGAATTGTGATGGGATCTTTTCGGAGAGACTGTCAGAAGGTCTACGTTATTTCAAACAGTTACGGAATGTGGGACCCACTGGATTCCCGCTAAAAAATAGATTTCTTTTGACTCATCCGCCCAAATCCATTATAGATTCTCTCGTGGTATCTAGATGTTTGTAGTACTCATACACTTTTTTGAATAAGGAATACCTCATGTATAATGCCAGCGACCTCAAGAAGGGACTCAAGATTCAACTCGAAAATGAGCCCTATATCATCATCGATTTTCAGTTTTCCAAGCCGGGAAAAGGCCAGGCCCTTTATCGTTGTAAGCTCAGAAATATGATCAACGGGGCAGTCATTGATCGGACCTACCGCTCTGTCGATACCTTTGAAAAAGCCGATCTTCGGGAACGCAAAATGCAGTATCTCTACAACCAGGATGACGAATACTGCTTCATGGATCTGGAAAACTACGAGCAGCCCATGCTTTCATCTCAACAAGTGGGAGATGCCAAGAACTTTCTTATTGACGGCCTAGAGGTGGACATACTGCTTTTTGGAGATACGCCCATAGGGATCACTTTGCCCAATTTCGTTAACCTCACGGTGACCCAGGCTGATCCTTGGGCCAAAGGAGACTCTGTCTCGGGCGATAGCAAGCCGGTTACCCTGGAGACGGGTTATGTCTTACGGGTTCCCCCCTTTATTGAGGAAGGCACCAAGATAACCGTAGACACGCGGTCCGGGGAGTATGTTACCCGGGTCAAAGAATAGCCCCGGCAAAGGGGACCAGGAGAGACTGGCAGCCAAGAGTGAGAATCTCCAGTTGCGAGCCAGGCTCATTCATGCCATACGGTCATTCTTCGTTGATCAAGCTTATCTAGAAGTTGAGACCCCCCACCTTATTCCTGCTCCGGTCCCGGAAGTCCACACTGATGCCATCAAAGTCGGTGACCTATTCTTACATACTTCACCTGAGTTGTGCATGAAACGATTGATGTCCGCCTGCTACCCGAAGATATTTCAGATATGCAAGTGTTTTCGAGAGGGAGAAAGGGGTATGAAACATCTCTCCGAGTTCACTCTTCTCGAGTGGTATCGCGCGGGAACTGATTATATGTCCCTCATGGATGAGTGTGAGGAGATGATCCTCTCTGTTTCCCGTGATATTGGGTTTGGGCAGAGCATCCTGTATCAGCAACGCCATATTAACCTGAAAAAACCATGGGAAAGAATATCAGTCGAGGAGGCCTTTAACCGTTACAGCTCAGTGTCTATGGAGAAAGCTTTGAAAGAGGGCTGCTTCGATGAAATAATGGTCGAAGAGATTGAACCAAACCTGGGACTATCCAAACCCATTTTTCTTTATGATTATCCCGCGAGTTTTGCCGCTTTGGCCAGACTCAAAAAAGGCGCCCCGGATTTTGCAGAGAGGTTTGAGATCTATATGGGGGGGCTGGAGTTGGCCAACGCCTTTTCAGAGTTGACAGATGCCGGGGAGCAGAAGATCAGGTTTGATATAGACCGGCGTAAACGAGAGCAACTCGGGAAGAGTGTCTATCCCTTTCCAAAGAAATTCCTTGAATCTCTTCCTGATATACCTTCTTCAGCAGGCATTGCCCTTGGTGTAGACAGGCTTGCTATGTTATTTGCCGATACGACAAAGATAGACGATGTTGTTTCCTTTGTGCCTGAAGAACTCTAATCTTTCAGTACATAGGAGAACCTTGATTTTAGGTTCATCCGGTTAATGAGCACGTAATAAGATGAGGTTACCGCTCAGTTGTACACTGAGAGAATGGTGATGAAATCTTTTCTCCGATTCCAAGTCTCCCGGCCTGGTCATTTCAAAAAGTTACGGACGGGTGATGCCTCCCCCCTCTGCTGTTCCCCTCGGCTTCCCTCGAGTCCAGGGGGTCCCCCATTCCGTAACTCTTTGAAATAACGTAGGCCTCCCGACAGTTACCCCGAAAAGATCTCATCGCCATTCTCTTCATGTGCGGGAATATCCCTTAATAATTCGTACTCATTAACCGGATGAACCGAATTCCAATTGAGTCTGACGAACATGTCAAATCACGCACTTATGCCCAGTAAAATCCGTTTTTAGATTCTTTATGGACAGCAATGGATACAGATATAGGGAACGAATTCACAGAAGTGATTGGATCTGCCGTTCTATTTCCTGTTTGGGTTGAGCCCCTACTATTTGGTCCTTGAGTTGCCCGTTTTTAAAGAGGAGCATAGTGGGAATACTCTGTATCCCATATTGTGAGGCTGTGATCGGATTCTCATCCGTGTTGAGTTTCGCAATCTTGAGCCTGCCGGCATATTCAGATGCCAGTTGATCAAGTACCGGGGCAACCATGCGGCAGGGACCGCACCAGGGGGCCCAGCAATCCACGAGAACCGGTCCATGATGGTTAAGGACTTCCTGGTTGAATGTCTGATCCTTTACATTAACAGGAGAGGATTCCACTCCCGACACTTTCAATGGGTTTTTGCACTTGCCGCATATGGGGCTCTCCCCTAATCGCGTTTTTGAAACCCGATTCTTTGTGCCACATTCTGCGCACCTTATAATGAGATCTTTCGGAGTCATCATTTTTCCTATTCCTCGATTGTCATGTCTTAGAATTAATGTCCCATTCTGGGAATGGGAGAAAATCCCTCGCCTTTAGGCGAAGACTTCAGTTCGATTTTATTTAGACAGTCAGGATTCAAGGGTTCCAGGATTCTAGGATTCAAGGGAAGGCATAATCGTTTTTTCACTTGGCCCCTTGATCCCTTAACTCATTGGACCCTCAAGCCTTCGGCTTCAGACGAAGTTGGTTGACTTTGAATCATAAGTACCTTCTGCATAGATTCAAGGGGGTCATAGAACCGGCTAAAATCGTGGAAGGTCTTTCTGGGACACGACACTAGAGCCTGGGATCTATATTCCCCGGCCCGCCGCAGTCCGGCGTGTAGCACGTGACGTTGTTGAATTCACACTTTTCTTTGCATTGCGGGCATTCATTGGGTGGTGCACCGGCTGTAAGAAGATAGCCGCATTTACTGCATTTCCAATAGGTCAAATTACACTTGGGGCAAATATCCCCGGAAAACCGACCATCCGAACTATAACCACAGTGTGCGCATACCCAAGTCTCCTGTTGTTCTCCCATGATTTCCTCCTTTCTTTATGACTCGCTTCTATATTTTCTAAAAACGAATCCCAGTCTTTCTTACTACCAAAGGATTCTGGTTCCGACAAGACCTTACAACGATTTTATGAAATGTCTTTCCCGATTTTCATTCTCTCTATTTTTCTTCGTCGACATCCAATTCTTTGTCTAAGAAATGATGAAACCAATATCTTACGATTTCTCGGTTGAGATGGTTTCGTTTAGGTGGAGAAATGCTGTGACGTTGACCGGGGTAGATCATCAGGTCGAAGTTTTTGTATATGTCCTCCAGCTTGGAGATAAGCTGCATCGTGTTCTGCATATGCACATTGTCATCCGTCGTGCCATGAGTGATGAGCAACTTCCCTTTCAATTCTTTGGCGTGAGTGAGGACAGACCCGAACTCATATCCTTCAGGGTTCTCTGTAGGAGTATCCATATATCGCTCCGTGTAGATGGTGTCGTAAAGTGCCCAATCCGTAACCGAGGAGTTTGCAATGCCGTGTGTAAAATAGTCGGCTCCATAGGTTAAGGCCATACAGGTGACATAGCCACCGTAACTCGATCCCATAATTCCGATTCGATTGGAATCGATAAAGGGTTTTTTTGTAAGCCATTTCACAGCGGTGATCAGGTCTTGCATTTCCCATTTGCCCAGGTTGCGGTGCATCAGCGCCGTGCCCGTCTTCCCAAAATGACCGGAGCCTCTATGATCCACAGAAATGACGATGATGCCGTGTTGAGCGAGATAATACTTGTCCAGTCGGCCAAAATGGTTTTTCACAGTTCCCGCGCTTGGCCCGCCGTAGATGGTAAAGATCACGGGGTATTTTGAGGACTTGTCAAAATCGGGGGGCAGGGTCCACATGGCTGGGAGGTCGTATCCATCCCCGGAAGGAATAGTAAACAGCTCGACCTTCCCCAAGGCGTAATCATCGAATGCGGGAAGTTTAGCATCATCGAGAGTGTGCAGTAATACACCCTTAGCATCCCTTATCTCCCGTTTGTCGGGATGATGGATGCTGCTATAAGTATCGACGAAAGAGGTTCCTTCGGGTGAGATTTCACAGTGATGAGACCCCTGATTTTCAGTCAGGCGTATGGTTCCTTTGGCATCCAGATCAACCCGGTAGAGATGCGTTTCGGTTTTTTCGTCTCTGGCCCCTTGAAAATAGACCATCCTATTCTTCTCATCGACCTGTTTAATGTTTTGGACTGACCACTCTCCATTGGTCAGGCGCTTCTTCAGGTTCCCCTCCATATCGTAATAGTAGAGATGACGCCATCCGCTGACGTCGGAGTTGAGGAGAAATCCGCTGCCGTTCTTGAAGATGTATATGTCTTCGAAGAATTCCACCCAAGTAGGTTGTTTCTCATCGTATATCTCAACCTTCTTGCCGGTGCTCGGGTCGGCCAAATAGAGCTTGATGTTGTTCTGTCCCCGATTCATCCACTGGAACAGAAGGTTTCTTGAGTCAGGTGTCCAGGAAAGCCAGGCCAGGTAATGATCGGCTTTCGGATCAGTGTCGACCCATACAATATCCCCCGAGTCCACGTATGCAATCCCTAACCTGACTTCGGGGTTTGGATCTCCGGCTTTGGGGTAATGAGTTACTTCGAGCTGACCGTGTGTGCCTTCGGCGTTGTAGATAGGGAACTCCGAGACTCCCTCATCATCAAACCGGAGAAAGGCGATCTTCTCATTGTCCGGCGCCCACCAAAAAGCCTTGTAATCGGAATCGCGGCCAAGAACTTCCTCGAAGTAGACCCAAGACGCATAGCCGTTATACACGGTCTCTGATCCGTCTTGAGTGAATTGTTGTTCCAGTCCGCTTTTCATATCAATGACGAACAGGTTGTGGTCCCGTGTGAACGCGATCTTCTTTGCGTCGGGTGAGAGAGTGATGTTCTTTGCCTTCGACGCGTTATCGCCGATGGATTTCAGATCTCTTGTCTCAACATCATATAAATAGAAATGCTCATTGTGTTTCAGTACAAACTGTGAATAGTCATCGGAACAATCGGCGAAGTCCTCCAGCTTCAGACCTTCGGGCATGTCCTCGTTATGGGCTGAGTAGTCGAGAAAAAGGCTTTTTCCTCCTGAGGAGGTTTCGACATTTAATAGTCTAGTCTGGACTTTGGGACCAAATCCTTTCTCTTCCTTGACCAGAAAGTGTGTGTCATCAAGCCAGGCTTCGACTTCCGGTAGCTCTCGAATGAGTCTAGGGCTTCCTTGTCGCGGGAGGTAGGCCTGCTGAAATGTAAGCTTCCTTTTTTCGGGACCATTTTCTGTAGCGAAGAACCTCGAATTGCTTGTCGTACTGCAAGAGGCGCTTCCCAATAGCACGAAGAACAAAAAAAAGAAAAGAGTCAGATGCTTATGATACATAGAAGCTTCCATCCTCTCAGGGCTTAAAATAAATAGTCGGAATACCCTGATCACAATTTTTAAAGTCGGAGACGATCCCTAAACCCTTTTGTTCTCATCCATAGGGATAATCTACCGGACAATCCTATGATTTGCAATTCGTTCCTTCAGCTTTTACACAAAAGCCTATGAGAAAAATGCCATAACCACATATTTTTATAAACTTTTTCCATTGACACATCCCATAGTTTCTTCTTAAACTCGTATACAAATCAGCGACAGCCTTATCCCACGTATCCCGTCAATCCTAAAAATAAGGAGTTGAAATGAAGTCTTTCTTTAAGCATTTATTCGCAACGATTCTTGGTTTGTTTGTATTTTCTTTTCTGATGATCTGTTTTGTCTTTTTCTTGGGTGGTGTCCTCATGTTGTTCGAAACGGGCCCTCAGATACCTAAGAAAGCGGTATTGTCCCTGAACCTCTCCATACCCATTTCAGACAAACCTACCGGCAGATCTCTCCAGGATGTGGTGCAGGGCGAGGCATTAGGCGATGAGATGGAAGGGACCATTCCTCTTCGGACCGTCCTGGATTCCATAGAGTCCGCCTCACATGATGACCGAATTGTGGGCATCTACCTGACAGGGCAAGTCCCGAATGCCGGCTATAAATCAGGTTGGGCAGCCTTGAAAGAAGTAAGGGATTCTTTGGCGAGATTCAAGGAATCAGGAAAACCGATTATCGCCTTTGAAAACGCATATGATGATGCCAATTACTTTGTTGCCTCCCTGGCCGATCGTCTCTATATGAATCCATCCGGGCCATTCGAATTCAATGGGTTGGCCAGTCAAATCATGTTTTTCAAGAATGCATTTGACAAGTATGGAATTGAAGTTCAGGTCACTCGCGTGGGGAAGTACAAATCCGCAGTGGAGCCCTATATCCGAGACCGGATGAGCGAAGAAAATCGTGAACAGATTGAAGGGTACTTAAAGGGCATTACTGACGTCTATTTGGAGGCCATTGCATCTTCCAGGAATGTAGATTTAAAAAAACTGGATGTCCTGATGTCAGACCAAGGATACTTCATGGCCGAGACTGGAGTGAGGGAAGGCCTTCTGGACAAGTCGGTCTATTTTGACGATGTTCTCAGTGAATTGAGGGAACTGACCGGATCCAAACCTGGGGAGGAGCTCAAAAACGTGATCTCAGTCGCTGCGTACAAAAAGGCAATGGGACCAGAAAGGCACGAATCAAAGAACCAGATTGCTATTATATACGCCGAAGGTGAGATTGTTGAGGGATCAGATGAAAATGAGGTGGGGGGTAACACTCTGGCCAGTTTGCTGCGCAAAGCCAGAAATGACGAAAATGTTAGGGCTGTGGTTCTGCGTGTGAACAGCCCCGGGGGGAGTGCAGCTGCGTCCGAGGTAATCCAAAGAGAGACACGGCTCCTCAAACAACAGAAACCCCTTGTGGTTTCAATGGGAACGGTGGCCGCGTCCGGGGGTTACTGGATATCTGCATACGCCAACGAGATTATTGCATGGCCTAATACCATCACTGGTTCCATCGGAGTCTGGGGTATGCTGCCCAATGTTCAAAGGCTGTTGAATGACTTCGGAATCAATGTGGATGTGGTGCGAACCGCTGAGAAAGCGGATATGACATCTATGTTCAGAAGTAAGACAGAAGAGGAGTTGGCCGTGATCCAAAGGCTGGTGGACTTCATCTACAATGAATTCTTGACCAAGGTCTGCGAAGGAAGAAAATTGGATCGGGAGGTTGTTGAGGAAATCGCGCAGGGAAGAGTCTGGTCCGGTGTGGATGCGTATAGACTTGGATTGGTGGATCGGTTGGGTGGACTCTATGATGCCGTTGATGCCGCTGCTCGGAGGGCAGGGCTAGGGGACGATTACAACCTCGTTCAGTACCAGAAAAAGAGAGGGTTTGCAGAGGAGATTCTGAAGGCCCTGGGAATCACGCCTCAATCTTCCTTAGGGAGGAACTTCAGAGGCTTGGAGGACCTTAAGAAGCAGATCGCCCTTTTGAATGATCCAAATGGAGTTTATGCGAGACTTCCCTACGATTTGGTGCCGCGATAATAGGATTTAATCGATCAGTGGGCTATGATATAAAGTTACATGTCAGTTGAACTACGAACGAATGATGATGACATCTTTTCTACGATTCCGAGTCTCCCGGCCTGGTTATTTCAAACAGTTTCGGAGGGGTGATGCCTCCCCCCTCCACTGTTCTTCCCGCTTCTCTGAAACGGGAAGCCAGGGGATCCCCCATTCCGTAACTGTCTGAAATAACTTAGGCCTTCCGACAGTCACGACGAAAAGATTTCATCACCATTCTCTTCATGTGCGAGTCTATTGCCTCTATTTGAGGATGAACAGCCATTGATGACGACAATTCGCCTAAAAAACAACATTGAGAAATTTCTGAATCTCTTCACAGAAGTCAGGGAAGGAGAAGGGATATCCGCCATCCTGTTGCTTCTGAATATATTCCTCATATTCACGTCATATTACATCATGAAGCCCGTACGTGAAGCCTTGATTCTCACAGGGGGAGGGGCAGAGGTCAAGAGCTATGCCTCCGCAGGACAGGCCCTATTGTTCCTTGGGATTGTTCCTCTGTATGCCAGGCTTGGAAGTCGGTTTCCCCGCCGGCAGTTGATCAATGCCGTGACCTCTTTTTTTGTAGGGTGTTTGGCGGTCTTTTACCTTCTCGCGCTCTTAAGAGTCCCCCTCGGCGTGGTATTCTACCTATGGCTGGGCATATTCAACATGATGGTCCCTGCTCAATTCTGGGCATTTGCCAATGACCTATATACGCCAGAAGCCGGTAAACGGATCTTTGCCATCATCGCGGTCGGTGCCTCTTCAGGTTCTGTTTTGGGGGGTATGATTACGGGTGCCTTGATTGAACCGTTGGGGGTCTATCAACTCCTGCTAGTCGCTGGTGCTCTTCTTCTTGGCAGCCTGGTCCTGACAAACATTGTAGATTCACGCGACAAAGCGGAGAGACACCGGAAAGAAGACAATACAGATGAAGTGAGTCAACCCTTTGAAAAAAAAGAAGCATTCAGGCTACTCTTTAGAACAAAATACCTCTTGCTCATTGCTCTTCTCATGTTGTTTACAAATTGGGTGAATACCACAGGTGAGTATATCTTGGGTCGAACAGTGCAAAACAGAGCAGAGGAACTTGCCGGTGATCCTGGAGTCGCTGAAAAAGCCGGCGAATATGCAAAAAAAAGGCTGAGTGAGGGTGCTGCGGAGAATGAGACCATTTCAGGCATTACCTCTGAATACATTCAATCCTATACTGAAGAGTATATTGGCAAGTTCTATGCCAAGTTTTATACGGGTGTCAATTTGGCGGGACTCCTCATACAGTTGTTTCTTGTCTCCAGAATTCTGAGATATCTAGGTATACGAATCGCACTGCTTGTTTTGCCCTTCATTGCTTTGTGTGGTTATTTTGTTATCGCATTTATCCCTATCATGGCCATCATCCGTTGGGCCAAGACTGCGGAAAATTCGACAGATTATTCTCTCCAAAACACAGTGCGCCACGCACTCTTCTTGCCTACGACCAGAGAAGAAAAGTATAAGGCCAAACAGGCCACCGATACCTTTTTTGTCCGTGCCGGAGATGTCTTGTCTGCCGTATTGGTTTTAATAGGTACAACATTGTTTGCTTTTCAAACAAGCCAATTCGCACTTTTTTGCATCAGCCTCGTTATCGTGTGGTTTGCACTGGCCGTGCTGATCGGGATTGAGAACAAAAAGATGACTACAAGGGCGGAAGAGAGCACAGTGGGCTAAAAAGAAGGATCATCTTCCAAAAGAGTCTGTCGTTGATGTCCCATTCTGGGAATTGGAGAAAAATCCAAAAATAGACTCTGAAGTCTTTGAGCTTCTTCCGGAGCCAAAAAGGAAATTGCCAAGGATTATCAGAGCGTTGTTGAATTTTTCTGATCAGGATGTATAACGTAATAAAGGAAAAGATGGGGTTCTATCCAATCCAATATTTGATCTTGGAAAGCTTCTCCTCTGAGACTTTGAAATTCTTGTCAAATTCCGCCCAAAACTTCTCATCCTCTTTTTTCCAATTGGAGCCGAACCTCTCATCAAAGAAGGAACTAAGGCGGGCAAACCAATTTCCCGGCTTCTCCACTCCTTCCTCTTTAGCATGGAATATTTCTTGGAGATAGAGATCTATCTCATTCATCTTTTCTTTCGGGATGTAGGATTTGGCACCCTCTTGGATGGATTTTATCAGATTTTCAGGATTTAGACCGTGTGCAGTAAGCATCAGGGCCGGGATTTTCCTTTCGCTGGCGATTCCCAGGAGTTCGAAGCCCCTGACACCCATAATATCCAGGATGGCTACATCATAAGTGCTGCTCTCTAATAGATTCTTGGCCTCATCAAAGGTGGACGCGGTCTCTACGTCACACTGTTCAAGGAAAAGCTTCAATATTTCAAGAATATCTTCTTCATCATCGACAATGAGAATCTTTTTCCCATTTAGAATATCATCCGGTGCCATTTTACGCTCCTCCTTGATAACGGTCTATTTTTACTAGGCGTTTTGAATTCAATGGATTATCATATCCTCGCTATATTCCTATCAGATGCCTCAGTATATAGTCAAATCTAATCTGATCCCAGTAAAAAAAAGGTCCTTTTTCGCGGTCTAAATGTCAAAGGAGGAGTCAGCGAGAATAAAGAGACTGTAAAATCCCGAGTAGTATGCGGGAGTATTAAGGGAGTGCCGACTGAGTCGCGCAAGTAGTATTTTGCAGGTTGAGGTTGTGAAAGTCCGCCGCCTATAAGCGGGAGAGAAGCAACCGAAGGCATGCGGCTCCTTAGATCCCGCTTCAGCATGGAGATGACACTTTGATGGTAGATGAGAGATATAACTATTAGGTCAAATGTTAACGATCAATCTATTGTCGAGAAGAAAGATCCGATATGAAGTTTCAACACCCGTTTTCCAGCTTATCGATGAGCTGAAGGAATACCACTAAAAGAGAAGACAGAACAATAAGGGAGCCGATAATGATTACACCGGTACTGAAAGTGTAAAACTCTGCTACAAAACCTATCAGCGCGGGCCCTACACCACCGCCGATAACATATGATATCGGAGCTGAAAACCCAATTGTTACACTCCGTAGATTAGGTTGAACTATTCGAGACAAGGCAGAGAATCCGGCCGCAGGAAAACAGCTAATAATTGCCGGCTGTAGAAATAGCATTATGATTAAAAAGAATCCAGAAGAGATTCCCAGCATAATAGTGGCGATCCCTCCAGCTATCATTACAAGAACAATGTGTTTTTTCTCGCCTATTCTATCTACCATCATTCCTGATAGAAATGTAATGAAAAGCCCGGATACACGAGAAAGCCCGACTAGTGTGTTAGCTAAATCTCCATTAAAACCCACTTCTTCAACAAGGTAGAGAGGAAGCATAGAGTAGACACCAACATTTCCTGCCAGAGACAACGCGGAAAGCATGACTAAAATCCAGAATGACGGCTTCAGGAAAACGATTTTGACATTCTCTATATTTGGGGGGGCACCGGGAAATTCTCCACATGGACAATACTTGACGAAAGTGATGGCCACGACGATTGAGATAACACCAATAGAAGAAAGTATGGACTGCCAGGAAAGAAAGCGGAGAAGCATAATCACAAGAAAAGGACCAATAGTTAAACTTAAAGCCGGTGCCATGCCGTGAATGCCGATCGCTTTCCCCCAATCTTTTCGATCAATCATTGCTGTCATAGTTGCCATTGCAGAAGGCATATGTAGACCTGTAGCCATACCCATAACAAACAGTAATATTTTAATCGAAAGTAGGTGACTGCTGAATTTGAGTAATATCATAGGGATTCCAATCCCCAGTGCTGATATGAATAGTGCTCCTCTATGGTTTAATCGTGAGGACACATAACCGGATAGCATCTGCGAAATAAGCATCCCTATGGAAATGAACAAAAACAGGGATCCTGCTTGCGTGTGCGAAATCCCTAGATTCGTTTCTAACGTCGGCATCAAAGG
Source organism: uncultured Desulfobacteraceae bacterium (assembly GCA_964520425.1). Lineage (GTDB taxonomy): Bacteria > Desulfobacterota > DSM-4660 > Desulfatiglandales > HGW-15 > JAFGFY01. Next base: position 1,238 of record CAZFMX010000056.1, on the reverse strand, counting down.
CGCGAGAATAAAGCGGGACATAACCGTCACAAATAGCAGTAAAGTTATAAAGACTACATAATATAGGTTTTTTCCTAAAGGCGCCGGTAGGGGACACTCCCTTTCCGATGCTGTATAAATAGTCATAGTAAATATCTCCTTAATAGCTTAAAGATAACAAAGAATTAATAAAATGCAAATCCGGCGTTTTCAGACAACATCTTCTATGAATGTATCCCATTAAGCTCATTTTTATCCGGTTTGACAACATCCGTATTATTCATTTGAAACCTCCTGTCTGAAGTTAGTTGATTTTGGTATCTTCTTTCTTAACAGGAGTTTTGTTTTTTGTAGCTGTTAAAAATTTTTTCTATGTTATATGGTGGATTATATAGTGCATTGAAATATCATGAGAGGAGGAAGAACATGAGCGGGACAAAATACGGGAAATATATTGTTACCGAGATCAAGCCAAAAAAAGAAGCTCCCTGGGCTCCAAAGTTCAAACCTGATGAATTAATACCCATGCTTCATTTGGATAGCGGTGTCATTAATGGCGCTTTCTATGTTGATACTGGTTGGACGCTACCAGCCTTCGCTAATGAAACTCATGGCAAAGCACACAAACACGATTATGATGAGGTTCTTGCCTTTTTCGGAAGTGATCCTGAGAACCCTCAGGATTTATATGCCGAAGCAGAAGTACACTTGGGCGGCGAAGTCCATAAGGTTACCAAGAGCTGCTTAATATTTATCCCGAAGAATGTTATGCACGGTCCTATTTTTTTTGACAGAATAGATAGGCCGATATTCCATTTTTCCTGTGGAACCAGTAAGGAATATTTTTGACTGAAACCACTTTTTTTCACTGGTACTTCAAATCCTTTTGGAGGATATCACGATGGATACAACAAAATACGGCAAGTACATTATTTCGGACGCTAGGTTACCCCAGAATAAAGAAGATTGGGAGGCAACCTACAATCCGAATGAGGAGACTCGCGTGTTATATTTGGGAGATGACATTATCAAGGGTGCTTTTCACGTATCATGCGGGTGGTTTTGGCCGGAAATGGTAAAGAGTAATTCATCAAATCGTTCGACAAATCCCCATTGTCATGACTATGATGAAGTTATCGCAGTCATCGGTACAAATCCGGATAATCCAAGAGATTTGTGCGGAGAGCTTGAATTCTACTTAGATGGGGAAAGGCATGTGGTGACAAAAACCAGTTTGATTTTTATCCCCGCCGGACTTA